>JABDLV010000064.1 GCA_013001815.1 Bacteroidia bacterium | reverse complement strand
AGACCAGTACAATGTGCATCCCAGCACTATGGAAGCATTGCAATTTTATGAAGGTGCACAAATGGCATCTTCTGAACTGGAAAAAGACAGTATTAAAGTTACCATAACGGCATTTGATTCAAGCAATAAGAACAGAGTAGGCACTTTATTGGCGAAACCTGAAGTGGCATCAAAAGACATATTAATTGGAGAGTTTTCAAATTCTGTTTTATCAGAGGCATTGCCGGTAGTTAAGAATAATGACCAAAACCTGGTATTATTGAAGGCATTTCGTTCTAAGTTATTAATGCACTATCCTCAAGTATCATTGGCCAAACCAAGTAGTGCCAATCAATGCAGGTTAATGGCTGATTATGTACAAGACAAGTACAAGTGGTCTGATATGTACATTGCCTTTCAGGATGTAAAAAGGGAAAAAGATTTAGCTGCAATATTTACAGAGTCATTAGACAGTGTGCAATTGTTCTCACACAGTGAAATGAGTGGCAATGAAAATTTAATGTCATCCTCAGATGAGGAAATTAAGAAGTTGTTTAGTATGATGGATAGTACAAAACACAATGTAATATTCATCACTTCATCCAATGAACCTTTTGTTAATTCATTTCTTAGAAGGTTGTACACCAAAAGTAAATGGGATATAACGATAGTTGGCTTACCCACTTGGAAAAAATTTAATTCAATAGACACCGAGATTTTAAATCATTTTAATCTTCATATTTTTTCTACAGACTACATAGACTATAAAGATCAAAGTGTGAACAAGTTTAGAAAAGCATATATCGCTGAATATAAAACCGACCCTTTATACGAAGCGTATGAAGGATACTTTTTAGTTCACTACTTAGCGAACATGTACCATTCGTTTGGAGATAAATACTTAGAGTTTATTTCTGACCGCCCTGATAAGCTCTTTACTTTTGAAGCAATAGTAGAGGGAGGAGGGCTTGAAAATTCACATTTTTCGGTGCTTTCGTATAAAAATTACGAATTCAAAAAGGTGAATTAGGCTCCAAATCACCTTAATTTCAATTATTTACTAAAATTTTTCTCTCTGATTATCAATTAGATGTAACTTTATTTGTCATTTTATAGTACTATGTATTGCATAGTATTATAAAAAATATATATCTTTGTAGCAACAAATTAATTAATCATCAAAACAAACGCCCATGAGTAATCTGGAAAATACGAAAGCACAAATGCGAAAAGGAGTTTTGGAATACTGCATTTTGTCGATAATAGGGCAAGGAGAAGCATACCCTTCAGAAATTATTACTAATATGAAGGATGCAAAGCTGATAATAGTAGAAGGAACCTTGTATCCCTTGTTAACTCGATTAAAAAATGCAGGCCTGCTCACTTATCGCTGGGAAGAGTCACAAAGTGGACCCCCAAGAAAATATTACAAATTAACACAGATAGGTACTGAGTTTTTAAAAGAACTTTCCGGTACCTGGAATGAATTATCAAACGCAGTTAAATTAACCACAAATAATCCTCATAAATCATGAATAAGACCATCACAGTAAATATAGGCGGACTTGTTTTTCACGTAGATGAAAACGCCTATGAAAAGTTAAAACAGTATTTGCACTCAATACGAAAGTATTTTACTGCAGAAGACGGTCGCGATGAAATTGTTCAAGACATAGAATCGCGAATTGCCGAAATGTTTCAAGAGAGATTGAAAGATTTAAAGCAAGTTGTAGTAATGGAAGATGTAGACCATGTAATTGGTGTAATGGGTAGACCTGAGCAATTTGCAGAAGGTGCCGAAGCATTTGAATCTGAAAAGAGAACAAGAACAGGTTCTCGCAGACTTTATCGTGATACAGACGATAAAATAATTTCAGGTGTATGTTCCGGATTAGGTCATTACATTGGTTTAGACCCTGTTTGGGTAAGGTTGCTTTTTGTTCTAGTAACTTTATTTAGTGGAGGCTTTCTAATTGTTGCATACCTGATTTTATTAGTTATTGTTCCTAAAGCTGCATCTCCGGCCGAAAAGCTGGAGATGAAGGGGGAACCCGTAACTATTGAGAGTCTTAAAAAGTATACCGGTGAGGGTTATGATGGTATAAAAAACAAATTTTCTGATTTATCTGAAGATGCAAAAGAATTTGGAAGAAGCAGTGGAGTAAGAAAAGCTGGAGGTGTAATTGAACGCTTTTTTGAAGTGGTTATAGATGTTATTGGTTGGTTACTGAAAGCATTTATCATATTTATAGGAGTAGTTTTATTAATTACCGCCATAGGTATGTTATTAGCGTTTGTGGTTTCGCTATTAGGTATTTTTGGAGTTGCGGGAATAACGCTTCCAATGTTTGCCAATGACTTATTCTTGTCATCAGGTCAACAAGTAATGGGTACAATTGCATTGTTTTTAGTTTTTGCACTACCAGTATTATTTCTTGTATCACTAATAATAAAAGCAATATTTAAGATACCTTATTCAAACAAAATTATTGGCCTAAGTACTTTAATACTTTGGATTGTAGGTTTGATTATGCTTGCAATTGTGAGCATAGGAGTTGGTTCTGAATTTAATCATGACAAGAAGGTTGTAAATCAAATTGTGCTAAGTGAACCGGAAAGTAATTTCCAAACCTTAACACTAGAAGGTGCTCCTATAAGTGATGATCTGAATATTGTGAATATGTTTGAGAGTTTTTCTGTTAGTTCAGATGGAGAAAGTATAGCCTGGGGTGATGTGGATATGGATGTAGAAGTTTCTCAGGATGATCGTTTTCAGTTAATTCAAACGAAGAGTTCAAATGGTGCTACATTGAAGGAAGCAATTAATAATGCGAATGCCATTAATTATAGCTTTAGCGTGGAAGACAGTACAGTCACATTTGATCAATATTTTATTATTCCACCAAGCACGAAGTACCGCGGACAAGAATTAGATATGACCTTGTTGGTACCTGTTGGAAAGAGTATTTACTTAGACCCTTCTGTAAGAGATGTTATTTATGACATTGATAACGTTACCAATACGTATGATGGAGATATGATGGGTAAAACATGGACCATGACAGAAGAAGGATTGGAGTGCATTGGATGTATTGGTATTGAAAAGAAAAAAGAAGAACGAATAATATTTAATAATGACGATGGAGAAAATGTAGATGTGCGAATTGGAAAAGGTGGAGTTCACATCAACATTGATGAAAATGGTGAGTCTCATGATATTGATGCCAAGACAATTGATATAAGTGAAGATGGCGTGTACATACGTGGAGAAAACAACGAAGAAATTAAAATTAACAAAGACGGAATAAAAATTAATAAAGATTAGTCAATTGGTATAAATAGGTAGAACAGCTTTTCATTCTGCTTTTCAAAAGTAAAACCCCGGGTTAGTGATCCCGGGGTTTTTTTATTTGATTGTTTCTGCATAAAATAAATTACAAACCTCAAATCTTGTCAAGAATTTTAGCAAATGTTACAAAAGGGTCATAATTTGGCCTCAATGTTAATAAAATAGGCCGTTTTCCTTTTGTGAATTTTTGGCTTTTGGGCATATTTGTTTTACTCAAATTGAATTAATCATACACTTAATAATCAGAAAATTATGTCCACAAGTACGGT
>JABDLV010000063.1 GCA_013001815.1 Bacteroidia bacterium | reverse complement strand
AATCCCTGAACGTCAAAACCACCATTTTTCATGGTATTTAAAAATTCTCCGGTACCCGAGCCGTAATCCAGTAATGACGCGGGTTTCCCCGTTATTGAAAAAATAAGCTTATATTTTGATTTTAAGGCATGTTTACGAACCATTTGGTACAATGTGTTCAATATGCCCTTTGATGCGTTAGAATGCGATATATAGTCTTCTGACTGGTAGTACGGACCTATCTCTTTTTCGCTTGGTCGCGGATTTGTAAATGCAAATCCACAACTCTCACATTCCACAATTTTAAACGATTCATGTGAAACAGTATGGTCTTCACAGTCAATTAAATAATTGAATTTCAATGAATTACAAACAGGGCAGGCCTTTAATTCTTCCATAAATTTAAAAATGTTTCACGTGGAACATCAACGCCCCAAAAATACCATTAGCACCGAAATATCGGATGGGCTAACTCCAGAAATTCTTGAGGCTTGGCCCAGAGATGCGGGTTTTATTTTCTTTAATTTTTCGCGAGCTTCTGCTGACAAAGCATTCAACTTGGAATAATCAAAATCAGCATGCAAGACTACATCCTCTAGCTTGTTCAGCTTTTCAGCTTGCTCAAACTCCTTCTCTATATAACCCTGGTACTTTATTGTGATTTCTGTTTGCTCTAATACATCTTTACTATCTAGGTCTTCAGCCTGTAGTTTATCAGCTAATCCATCTACTTTTAGCAGGTCGTTTACATTCACCTGTGGTCTCAATAAAAGCTTAGTTAGGCGTGTTTTTTCAGAGATTTCTCTTGTACCAGCAGCATTCAGAATGTCATTCACATCCTCCGGTTTTACATTGGTTTTATCAAAATAGGTTCTAAGGCTTTCTGTCTTTGCCTTCTTCTCCATTACATTTCTATATCGTTTCTCTTCAGCCAATCCTAACTCGTAGCTTAATGGAGTAAGCCTAAGATCTGCATTATCTTGTCTTAAAAGGGTCCTAAACTCTGCTCTACTGGTAAACATTCTATATGGTTCGTCTGTACCTTTCGTTACCAGATCATCTATTAAAACACCTATATAAGCTTGTGACCTGTTTAGCACAAAAGCCGGCTTATCATGTACATTTAGGTGTGCATTTATACCTGCCATAAGTCCCTGGCAAGCTGCTTCTTCGTAGCCTGTTGTACCGTTTATTTGACCTGCAAAATAAAGGTTCTCAACACCTTTTGTTTCAAGCGTAAGCTTAATTTGGTCAGGTGGAAAGAAGTCATATTCTATTGCATATCCTGGCCTAAACATCTTTACATTTTCAAAGCCTTCAATACTCTTTAAAGCTTCAAATTGTACCTCTTGTGGCAATGAAGTACTAAAGCCATTTAGGTATATTTCAACTGTATTCCAGCCTTCCGGCTCAACAAACAATTGGTGCCTATTGCGCTCTGCAAAGCGCTCTATTTTATCCTCTATACTAGGACAATACCTAGGACCTAAACCTTTAATTCTACCTGTGAACATAGGTGATTGCTCAAAGCCTGTACGCAATATATCATGCACCTTTTCATTGGTATAAGCTATATGACAAGCTCTTTGCTTCTTGAGTTCAGGGGTAGGTAAATAAGAGAATTTATTCGGTTCTAAATCTCCTTCCTGAATCTCCATTTTATCATAATTCAGGCTTCTTCCATCCAAACGTGGAGGGGTGCCTGTTTTCATTCTACCGGAGCGAAATCCTAAAGAAACAAGCTGCTCTGTTATTCCCTGTGAGGAACGCTCACCGGCCCTTCCTCCACCAAATTGCTTTTCTCCTATATGAATAATCCCATTGAGAAAGGTACCATTGGTTAAAACCACAGCCTTAGCTCTGAACTCCATACCAAGGGAAGTTCTTACACCTACAACCCTATTATCCTCCACAATTACCTCATTTACCATCTCTTGCCAGAAATCCACATTAGGCGTTTGCTCAAGCAAATCTCTCCACTCAGCGGCAAAAAGCATTCTATCATTTTGGGTACGAGGGCTCCACATTGCAGGCCCTTTAGAACGATTCAACATTCTAAATTGAATAGCACTCTTATCAGAAACAATTCCTGAGTAGCCTCCTAAGGCATCTATTTCTCTTACGATTTGGCCCTTGGCAATACCACCCATAGCAGGGTTGCAAGACATTTGAGCAATGTTTTGCAAGTTCATGGTTACTAACAAAACCTTTGAACCCATGTTGGCTGCAGCAGCTGCTGCTTCACATCCGGCATGTCCTCCACCAACAACTATGATATCGTATTCTATTTTTGACATATTTGTTCCACGTGGAACTTTAGCATAAACAATTGAATATCAACTATTTAAAATCAATAAATTATTTAAGGGGTAGCAAAGTTAAGAAATAATCTTCCTTAGTTTTCATTGCTTCTTTTTGCTTCTTGGTTTTATCAGAATAACCTAAAAGATGCGCAACACCGTGTGCCATAACTCGGTTTAATTCTACTAATCGCGGAACATTGAATTCATCTGCATTCTCTTTTACCCGGTCATAACTAATGAAAATCTCACCGCTAATAGGTTCTTTCTTATTGTTATACTGAAAGGTAATGATGTCCGTATAATAATCGTGCTCTAAAAACTTTCGATTGACATCCAAAAGAAATTTATCACTGCAAAAAACAACATTCAATTCCTCTAAAGCCTTCTTCTCTGTAGCAATACAGTCAAGTAACCATTGTTTTAAAATTGTTCTCTTAGGAAGGAAAAAAGAGACATCTTCAAATATGAATCGAATTGAAGACTTCAAAGATTATAGATTAATTACCGGAATTCAGTTTAAAGAATAACTCCACAACTCTGCCTTCTTCAGCAAAAATTAGTTGATCAGCTAAGTTCTTCATTAAGAATATTCCTCTGCCGGTTGGTTTCTCTAAATTCTCTGGTGCTGTAGGGTCTGGAAGATTATAGTAGTCAAAACCAGGACCTTGATCCTTTATGGTGAAAGACATTTTATCATCTGCCAAAGCATATTTTATAGAAACTTCTTTAGCTGGGTCACTTTGATTTCCATGAAAAATGGCATTGTTTACTGCCTCAGTAACAGCAACCAACATATTTCCATACACATCTTCATGTATATCAAACTCGGTTCTTAAGTCATCAATTAATCGCTCAACCGCATTTATGCTTTCTGCTTTAGAAGGAATAATCAGGGAGTCTTGAGTTTTGGCAGCGTTCATTTTTATAGTCAATTATCTAGGCTTTGAAAGTAGTAATTTACAAGGTTTTTGTAAAACGTTTTTAACGATGGTGGAACAGTTTTTAACAATTCCACTTCACGCATTTGTAGTCGTTTGTACTCCTCAAACTGTGAA
>JABDLV010000059.1 GCA_013001815.1 Bacteroidia bacterium | reverse complement strand
TTAATCTATGGCCAAGAATGGCTATTGGTGGAGCTGATGGTAACTCATTGCATATAATTGATGTTACTACTCCAACACCTAATGGCGGTGCAGTATTCCAAGGTATAGATGGTGCTGTTACTTATACTCGTTCTGAGGATGCAGGTGCAACTTGGAATGTTGTTCACGCAACTTTACCTGATGCAGATTCAACTATATATGCTAACGGAATGGGAGCAGATAGTTATTCAATTGATGCAAATGGCTCAACAGTTGCAATAGCTGCCGGAAGAATTGATATTGATTGGGCAATTTGGAAGTCTACTGACAACGGTACTACATGGGCTAAAACAATTGTAAATGATTTTCCATTTGATAACTACGATGATGTAAATAGCATTACTGATGTAAACTTAGACGGCTATGCTGATACCGTATTAACTGTTGATGGTAAAGTAGAAGTTTTAGTAGATAATAATGGGATGGTTCATGCTTGGGCAGGTGCTATGTTAATATTTGATGATGTTATTGCTGATCCATTAGGTTTATTCCTTTCTACAGATGGTTTATTATATTGGAATGAAAGCATGGGTCCTGACTCTTCAGTAGTTATAGCACAATCTCCAGACATTGATTTGAGCGGTACATTAGATTTTGCTTATGACTATGCTCCTAGATATGGTAATGGTGGACAAACTACACAACCAAGTGCAGCTATTGACCCATTTGGAAACATCATTGTTTCTTATGTTACATTAATAGAAAATACTACTTCAGGAAATCCTACTCCATTAGACTTTAGTTATAGAAATAATTTTATGATGGGTTCTGGAGATAACGGTGCAACATGGAATACAGCTGTTAACATTGGTAACTCAAATTATGATGAGTGTGTTTTTGCAAGTGTTTCTAGAAGCGTAGTAAACAACTGCGTAGATGTAATTTGGCAACAAGATGGATTACCTGGTATTGCAGTTCAACCACCAATTGATGGTGACCAAACTTCACACCCATATGGTAATAATGATATCATTCATGATTGTATTGATATTACAACTTTAGGTTTAACAGTTGGTATTAACGAAATTGAAGAAGCTCAGTTGAATTTAAATTTATACCCTAACCCTGCTTCTGATAAAGTAAGAATTGAAGTTTCTTTAGAAAAAGATGCTGACATACAATTTGAAGTATTGAATGCATTAGGTCAGGTTGTATACAACATTGATGCAATTCAATATGCAAGCGGTAAACATGTAATTGAATTAGATGTGAATGCATGGAACTCTGGAATGTACTTTGTTAACGCAACTATAGGCGAAAGCAACAAGTCTATCAAATTTGTAGTTAACTAAAATATTTTCTTTCTGATAAAGAAAGAGCATAAACAAAAAGCCGCCATAGTTCATTTCTGTGGCGGTTTTTTTTATTTAATATTTATTAAATTAGTTCAATCACTAAAAACGTTATAAAATGAAAAAACTACTACTTTTTATAATAACATGCTCTATTGTTATTTCAGTAAACGCTCAATACAAAACAGTAAACATTAACGGAGTAAAAGTTAGAGTAAACAAAAATGATAAACCAGCCCCAGTAATAAAATCTAATATTGGGGAAGTACAATTCCCGTTAAAATCAATTAATAAAACAACGCACAATTATAGCAGTACAAAAAGTGCAGCAACACCAATAGGTGTTTCTACTTATGATTTGCAAACGAATGCTTCTATTGATGATAGGGTAAGTAATTTTTCTAATACCACTTCGGCAATATGGACCTTTAGTATAACAAACTCCCTGGCTGCACCAGACCGCGGAACAGGTTATAACCATTATGATGGCTCTGCTTGGGGAACTGCACCGAGCACAAGAGTTGAAACGGTTAGAACGGGTTGGCCAAGCATAGGAATTACTGCAAATGGCGCTGAACATATAATTGCACATGAATTTGCATTATTTGCCATGAAGCACAATACAAGACCAACTGCTGGTACTGGCGCTTGGACACAAAATAGTTTACCGCTTACCAATGGAACCTTGTTTAATGATTGGCCTAGATTAGCTGTTGGAGGAACGGATGGCAACTCTCTTCACTTAATAGACATTTTAGCACCTGTTGGAAATGGCGGTAGCTTACTACAAGGCATGGATGGTCCAATTACCTATAGCAGAAGTGAAGATGCCGGTGTTACCTGGAATATTGCACACGACATTTTACCTGGGTACGACAGCACATTGTATGCAGCCGGAGTTGGTGCAGATGCCTATGCAATTGATGCCATTGGTACGAATGTAGCTATTGTGGCTGGAGGCATTACAGAAGATTGGGCAATATGGAAATCTACAGATAACGGTACCACCTTCACAAAAATAATAGTTAGCGATTTTCCTTTTGATAATTATGATGAT
>JABDLV010000057.1 GCA_013001815.1 Bacteroidia bacterium | reverse complement strand
TAAGCATTCTGACCCCGAAAATAGTATTACAAAACGATGCATTTTATTTACAAGTGCAGGCGTAGTCCTTTTATATCTAGTAGCCTATTTTATTCTGCCATTTAAATCAGAATTTCTAATACCAATTATACCTTTTGTTGTAATGAGTATTGTTATATACTTGCCGAAAACTGCTATTCGCTTATTATTAATCGGCTTAATATTCTCCTGTTTTGCCGGTGGTATCAATCTTATACATGAGTATAGAGGCATTTCGGCTTCTAATCTGGCATTTATAAAAACCATAAAAACTGAAGTAGTTGCATTTGACTTGTTAAAAGGTCCTGTTATTGCCGAACAAGAAAAACGGAAAAATCAAGTACAGTTTGCTCATAAAATAATTGAAGCAGAAAAGAATATTCAGCAACCTACTGTTGTAATTTCCGGTTGGTGGTATAATTATATTAAATCACTAAACACTAAATCAAACCACAACGTAAACTATGTTTATTATGAACCGCAAAGTGTTTTGGTTGATTTAAAAAATAGGGGTTATAAAATTTATTATTTACCCGAACAAGATTTTTGGAATAACAAAAGGTTTAAATCAGATTTTACCAAGGATTTAGCTAACCCTCTTGTTCTTGATTAGTAATCTCCCCTTTTATATCGGAAGAAATTCCATTTTCAGAAAGCCTTAATTCTTCATCGCTACTTTCCGGTTTTACTTTCTTTTCAAAAAAGCCGCCATGCGAAATAATTGCTAATACTACACCTACCGAGATTGAAGCATCAGCAATATTAAATATTGGTCTAAAAAAAATAAAGAAGTCTCCACCAACCCATGGCAACCATTCCGGGAAATACCCTTTAATGATAGGGAAGTAAAACATGTCAACTACATTGCCATGAAACAATGTTTCATATCCAACTGCAGGTAAAAACTCTGCCACAGTTTTTGTGGTGCTTGCACTAAATAATATTCCGTAAAATGTAGAATCGATAATATTACCCAATGCACCCGCAAACACTAAACACATACCGGTAATAATCCATTTTGAATGTTTTGTAAGTATTAGTGAACGCAAATACCAGCCTATTAAACCCAGTGCAAAAATTCTAAAAAGACTTAGAAATAATTTTCCATATGTTCCTTCTATTTCAAGGCCAAAAGCCATTCCTTTATTTTCAATGAAATAAATATTGAACCAATCCCCTATCATGGGAATGTTTTCTTGGAGCATCATATTGGTCTTAATCCAGAATTTTAAAATCTGGTCAACCAATACAATTAGAAAAATAATAAGTGCTGCTCGCTTCAATTTAGCGTCTAATTATTAATGAAAAATGCTTTTGTTAAGTTATTTCTGGTTAAGCTTCGATTCAATACTCTGAGTAGTATGAGGAACTGCTAACAATCGCTCTTTACGTATTAGCTTTCCGCTTATTCTGCAAATTCCATACGTTTTGTTTTCAATACGAATGAGTGCATTTTCTAATTGAGTAATGAACTTTCTTTGTCTTCCGGCTAATTGTCCTGCCTCTTCTTTCGCCAATGTTTCAGACCCATCCTCCATTACTTTAAATGTAGATGCTGTATCATCGGTTCCGTGTTCATTTGCATGATTCATTTGTGACTGTAATTCTTTCAGTTCTTTTCTGGCATCATTCAACTTCTTTTCGATTACTGCTTTAAATTCAGCCAAATCACCATCAGAGTATCTGGTTCCTTTTGGTGCTTCCGTTTTAACTTTTGGTTGCGGCTTTTTTCTTATTGGTACAATTTTAGGAACAGGAAGAACAGGTCTTTTCACCTTTATCTTTCTAGGATCTATTGTTCCTGTTTTTGCACTTGGATTTGCTTTAAGTTTTATTTGCTTTAATTCTGCCTTTACCTGTTCTTTTGTTTTAGCAGGCGCCTTTGGCATTTGAACTACTTCTTTTTTTGGTCTTCCTCTTTTAGCAGGTGCTTTTGCTTTTGCAGGTTTAGCCGCTGCCTTTGCAGACTTAGGTCTTCCAACAGGCTTTTTTGCTTTTGCCACTACTGCCTTTTTTACCGGCTTTGTGACTTTTTTCTTTTTGGCAGCTACTTTTTTTGTGGTTTTCTTTGGTGTAACTTTTTTCTTTGGAGCTGCCTTCTTTTTTGCAACCGGCATACGTTTAGTAGTATTTTTTTTAACTGCCGGCTTTCTTTTAACTGTGGTTTTTTTCTTAACTGCTGTAGTTTTCTTTTTAGCTGTTACTTTTTTCTTAACTACAGTAGTTTTTCTTTTAGCAGCTGTTTTTCTAGCAACTACTTTCTTTTTGGCTGATGCTTTTTTCTTTGCAACAGGTTTTCTCTTAGCCGTTGCTTTCTTTTTTGCAATTGGCTTTTTTACCGCAGTCTTCTTTTTAGCAGCGGGCTTTTTCTTTGCAGGCGCTTTTTTCTTTGCTGCCGGCTTTTTTCTAGCCGTAGTCTTTCTTGCAGTCGTTTTTCTTGCCGTTGTGGCCGTAGTTTTTTTCCTAGTTGCTACTTTCTTCTTTGCCATTTTCTATCTTATTAATAAGTGTTAAGGTGTTTATATTCTCATCAACTTCTATAAGGCTAGCCTTCTCATTTTCAACTATATCCACCAATTCTAGTGTATTTGCTAAAATTTCGTTGCAAATATAGTCCTTATTGTTAGAAATCGATTTGTTGAGAGAATCGTGTTTTTGTATTTGTATGTTGATTTTATCAGTTACTTCAAATCCCTTATCTTTTCGTAGGTTTTGAATTCTATTTACTATTTCTCGGGCCAACCCTTCTTGTTTTAGCTCCTCATCAATTGTCACGTCTAAGGCTACCGTTAATTTCCCGCTATTTGCTACTTGCCAACCTTGAATATCTTCTGAAACTATTTCAGCATCACTTGGTCCTAGCTCAAGAACATTTTCTCCGTTCTTAATGCTAAAGCTTCCCTCTTTTTCAAACAGTTGAATGTCTTCCTGTGTCATGGCATTAATCTGTGCCGCAACCTGTTTCATTGCACCGCCTACTTTTGGTCCCAATACTTTGAAATTTGGTTTTATTTTTTTTGTCATTATACCAGAAGTATCAGTAATAAACTCAATGTTCTTTACATTTACTTCAGTTAGGATGATGTCCTTCACCGCTTCCACTTTCTTTTGAAAGGCATTGTCTAATACCGGAACTAATATTTTGTTGAGTGGCTGCCTTACCTTTATTCTCTCTTTTCTTCTTAGTGATAACACTAATGATGAAACTTCCTGAGCAATGTGCATCCTCTCTTCAAGCTCTTTGTTTATAACTGTTTCATCAATATTCGGAAAGTTTGACAAATGTATCGAATCCATGTTATTTTTACCCGAAACAGTGTTTAAATCAATAAATAATTTATCCGCGTAAAATGGTGCAATAGGCGACATTAAATGTGCAACAGTATTTAAGCAAGTATATAATGTTTGGTATGCAGATATTTTATCAGCAGTGTAATCGCCTTTCCAAAATCTTCTTCTACATAATCTAACGTACCAATTGCTTAAGTCATCATTTACAAATTCTTGTATAGCTCTTGCAGCTTGTGTTGGTTCATATGCTTCGTATGAGGTATCAACTTTTTTAACTAACGAATTAAGCAGTGAAATAATCCACCTGTCAATTTCAGGCCTATCATTAATTGCTATCTCTTCTTCGCTATAACTAAATCCATCAATGTTTGCGTACAAAGCAAAAAAGGAATACGTGTTATATAGGGTTCCCAAGAACTTTCTCTGCACCTCCACAATTCCATCTTCATTAAATTTCAAGTTATCCCAAGGCTGAGCGTTACTTATTAAGTACCAACGAGTTGCATCCGGCCCATAAGTATCAATCGTTTTAAATGGGTCTGCAGCATTGCCCAATCGTTTAGACATTTTATTGCCGTTTTTATCTAACACCAATCCGTTTGATACAACGTTCTTATACGCTACACTATCAAACAAAATAGTTGCAATAGCATGTAATGTAAAAAACCAACCACGTGTTTGATCAACCCCTTCCGCAATAAAATCTGCCGGGTATGCACTTTCAAATTTTTCTTTGTTTTCAAATGGATAATGCCATTGAGCGTAAGGCATAGCCCCACTATCAAACCAAACATCAATCAAGTCTTTTTCGCGAAACAACTTAGTTCCTTTTTTAGACACTAAAACTATATCATCAACATATGGTCTGTGCAAATCAAATGAATCATAGTCAGATTTATTTGCCAGTGGATTCGAATTCATTACTCCCTTTTCAACAGAAACGTCAATATATTTTTGCAGCTCCTCCACAGAACCAACAGAGATTTGCTCTTCTTTATCTTCACTAGTCCAAATTGGAAGTGGTATGCCCCAAAATCTACTACGACTTAAATTCCAATCAACTAAATTTTCCAGCCAATTTCCAAATCGACCAGTTCCGGTGCTTGCCGGTTTCCAATTAATGGTGTTATTTAACTCCAGCATTCTATCTTTAAATGCAGTAGTTTTTACAAACCATGAGTCTAGAGGATAATACAATATAGGCTTGTCTGTTCTCCAGCAGTGAGGATAATTGTGCTCATACTTCTCAACTTTATACGCCTTGTTTTCTTTTTTTAATTTAACAGCAATATCAATATCTACAGATACGTAATCTTTATCATCACTATAATTCTTAACATATCTGCCGGCAAATTCACCAGCCTCATCTACAAATTTTCCTTTTTTATCTACCAGAGTTAAAGAACCAATTCCGTTTTGCTTAGCCACTTTATAGTCATCAGAACCAAAACTAGGAGCCAGATGCACTATTCCGGTTCCATCTTCAGTACTCACAAAATCTCCTAATAATACTCTGAAAGCCTCTCCGTCACTAGGCTGAGCGAATGCAAGCAACTGCTCATATTCAATGTTTTCTAATTCACTACCCTTAAATGAGTCTAATACTTTATATGGTATTTTCTTATCTCCTTCTTTATAATCTGCCATATTCAACCCTGCGTTATCTTCAGAAAAATACTTTGGCATAAGGTCTTTAGCAATGATTACATTAACGGGTAATGAGGTGTATTGATTAAATGTTTGCACCAATACATATTCTATTTTTTTTCCTACGGCCAATGCTGTATTAGAAGGTAAGGTCCATGGGGTTGTTGTCCACGCTATAAAATATACATCTGCATTTGCTTCCTTAAAAATTCGTGCTGATTTAGCATTTTGCACAGCCTTAAATTGTGCAACAACAGTGGTGTCTTTTACATCCTTGTAAGTGCCCGGCATGTTAAGCTCATGTGAACTTAGTCCTGTGCCAGCTGCAGGCGAATAAGGTTGAATGGTGTGTCCCTTGTATAATAAACCTTTTTTATACAACTCATTTAATAAATACCAAACAGATTCTATGTACTTATTATCAAAAGTAATGTATGGGTCATCCAAATCAACCCAATAACCCATTTTGCGTGTTAAGTCATCCCACACATTTTTGTATTTCATTACCTCTTTTCTGCAGGCCTTATTGTAATCTTCAATGGTTATTTTAGTACCAATGTCTTCTTTGGTAATGCCAAGTGTTTTTTCAACACTCAATTCAATTGGTAATCCATGAGTATCCCACCCACCTTTTCTTTTTACCTGAAATCCTTTAAGGGTTTTGTACCGACAAAAAATATCTTTGATTGCACGGGCCATTACATGGTGTATGCCGGGCAGTCCGTTGGCAGATGGAGGGCCTTCATAAAAGGTAAAAGATTGCTTTCCTTCTCTGGTATCTACGCTTTTTTCAAAAATGCTTTCTTTCTGCCAGAATTCACCAATCTCCCTCCCAATTTGGGCCAGATCTAAACTCTTATATTCTGTGTATTTACTAGGCATAGCAGCTTTTGAAAGGCTGCAAAAATACTAAAATTACCCGTTGTTTGTTTCTTTGCTGATTTGCAATGATTTACGCAATTAATCATTGAATTGGCCTAAATGAAGAAATGGATATTGCTTTATGAACTGAATAGGAAAATTAAGGCTTAATAAGCGTGCTCTTCTCCAAAAATTGGATTGATAACCGTAAAAAACAAAACCTTAATGTCTAATAGAAATGACCAGTTTTCGATATACCAAATATCATGTTCTACTCTTGAACGCATTCTTTCAGGATTAGTGGCTCCTCTGTATCCATTTACTTGTGCCCAGCCTGTTATACCCGGTTTTACTTCAAGGCGCTCATAATAATGAGATACAAATTGATTACTGGTGTCGTCTAATTTTAATGGATGAGGTCTTGGGCCAATTAGGCTCATGTTACCAAGCAACACATTAAAAAACTGCGGAAATTCGTCAAGATTGTACTTTCTTAGAACCCTTCCTACGTAAGTAATACGAGAATCATTTTTTGAAACCTGCGTGAACGATTTGTCACTTTCTGTTACACTAAGCGTTCTGAACTTAATTATTTTAAATACACTTCTATTTACTCCGGACCTGTTTTGAAAATAAAATATAGGTCCTTTTGAATCTAACAATATTGCAATGATGATTATTGGAAATAAGATTGGGAAAACAAGACCGATTACAGCAAGCGATACGATAATATCAAAAGCTCTCTTTAGCAACTTATTAGCAATAAGTGCCAGGGGCTTTTTTGGGCTAATATTTACATATGCATCAGGATACAACAACGTGTCTTCCTTATGCATCTGCACCCATAATATCATTAAAAAAGGTATCATACTGATTTGCTATTTTTTCCCAGGTATACTCTGATTGTATTCTCTCTTTACTTTTATTTCTATATTCTTGAACAGGATAATCCTCTGTTTCTACTTTTTCTATAACTTTTTCTACTTCTTTTACGCTTTTCTCAAAATAAGTTCCATAATTTTCTTCATTTAAAACTTCTCGACTAAAGGCTGTATCGAGCGCTAATACACAGCAACCGTAGGCTAAGGCTTTGAGTAAGGTCGGATTTGTACCCCCATATTCATGGCCGTGAAAATAGCAAAAACAATTCTCATAAAGTACTTGTAGATCATTTTGATTTTCAACGTACCCTGTTAATATAATTCGCTCATGCTTAATGCTTTTAATCTTTTCAGCGTACTTATCTTTAAATGGTATATCACCCACCACAACCAATTGCTTAACTGTCTGACTATCAATGAATCCTTGAATAATCAAATCCGAGTTATTATCCGGGATTAGCCGGCCTACTATTAGATAATAGGAGTCTTTTTTAAGGTTGAATTTTTCTAAAGCGGACGAATTTTGGCTTTTTCTTACATTGGCACCATAGGCTATTACCGTAGAATCTCTATTAAACTTGCGTAAATAGATGTTTCTCATCTCTTCACTATCGGCAATAAGGTGCTTAAATGTTTTGGCAGATAATTTTGAAGCCCAGTAAAAGTACTTGGCGCCCAGGCCTTTCCATTTTGGTCGTTTCCATTCTAAACCATCGGTATTTATCACAGTAATCCTGTTAAATAGGTTCAAAAACCAGCCAAATGGGCCATTAGAAGTATTTACAAAGAAATAGACATCGTGTTTGGCAAAAAAGGCATGAAATGTTGCAAAAAGACTATGAGAAAGTTGGGTGAGCACTTTTATATTGATTCCGTAGTGATAATGGAGATGAATTCCATTTACAACCTTTGGTTTTTCTTCAAACAGTTCAGCATGACAATATATATGAAATTCATATTTGTCATTTAATCGTTCGCACAGCTCTTTAATAAAAGTTTCATACCCACTATAAACGTATGGGTATCCCCTTCCTCCTATGATTGCTATTTTCTTCAATTGAATTTTAATGGCTAAATAGTAGCAATTACTTTTAACTCAATTGCAATTGGTGTTGGAAGACAATTTATTTCTACAGTTGTTCTGCAAGGTTTATTATCCTTAAAATATTCTGCATAAATTTTATTGTACGTTTTAAAATCGTCTTTCATATTCGTTAAAAAAACAGTTACATCAATTATGTTATCCCAAGAAGAACCTGCATCTTCTAAAATATATTTAATGTTGTTAAACACTGAATGACACTGCTTTTCAATATCATAACTGACAATCTTATTAGCGTCATTTAACTCAACTCCAGGTATGTCTTTGGTGCCTCTTTGTCTTGGTCCCACACCCGATAAAAATAAGAGATTGCCCACTTTGCGTGCATGTGGATATAGACCTACGGGTTCAGGTGCCCTCGATGAGTTGATTGGATTTATTTCTGCCATATTAACTTCTTCTGCCTCCTAAATAAATCATTACGTAATACATAAGTGTTGCTAGTGATGAAAGTGCTGCAACCACATAGGTCATTGCTGCCCAAAAAAGTGCATTCTTTGCTTTATCGTGTTCTAAACTATCTGCAACACTTGAACCATCCAGCCAAGCCAGTGCTCTATTGCTTGCATCAAACTCTACCGGCAATGTTATAAAACTAAACAAGGTAGTTGCCGCAAACATGAGAATTCCAAAAAACAATAATGCCGGAAACACTTGTACCAATAATATTCCGGCCAATAACACCCATTGCACATATTTAGATCCAAAGCTCACAACGGGAACAAGTGCTGAGCGGAATTGTAACCAGGTATACGCTTTTGCATGTTGCACTGCATGTCCACATTCATGAGCAGCAACCGCAGCTGCAGCTGCGTTGGCATGATTATAAACAACCTCACTTAAATTTACTGTTTTGTTTAATGGATTATAATGATCGGTTAATTGACCTCTTACCGAAATAACTTTAACATCAGTTATTCCGCTTTCTCTTAGCATTTTTTCGGCAATGTCTTTACCTGTGAGGCCACTTCCCAGCTGAATTTTAGAATATTCTTTAAACTTTCTTTTTAATTGCATCTGCACCAACCAACCGATTAGCATGAATAACCCTGCAATTAAATATATTCCCATGTTTGCCATTTTTATCTTCGTTTTTACAAAATTAATGAAACTATTAGGTGTTTCTAAACACTATTATTTACTTATCATATTTTATACCAATTTATTAACAGTGTCGTTTTGGCATCTCAAACGCTTGTTATACCGTAAATAGACAAAATTTGGCTAATTTGCGACTTCTTAAAAATCAATTAATAATATAATTATGTACAGAAAAATTTTAGCCTTAAGTCTTGCTTTTACTTTGAGCATTCCTTTTATAACCATTGCCGATGAGGGCATGTGGTTACCCTTATTAGTTAAGCGATTAAATTATGAAGACATGCAAAATGCAGGTCTTAAATTAACTGCTGAAGAAATATATGATGTAAACAATTCCTCATTAAAAGATGCCATTGTTCGATTAGGCAGAGGTTTTTGTACAGCGGAAATAATTTCATCTGAAGGGTTAATGTTAACCAACCATCACTGTGGATATGATATTATACAAGGACATAGCAGTGTGGAAAATGACTACCTGACCAATGGTTTTTGGGCCATGAACCGTGGAGAAGAAATAGCCAACCCCGGATTAACAGCTACATTTTTAGTAAGAATGGCAGATGTTACAGAGGATGTGCTAGCAGATGTTACCGATGATATGTCTGAAGAAGAAAGAGCTAAAAAAATAAGAGCAGCCATTAGAGCTGTAACCGAAGAAAATTCGAGTGAAGAAAAAGGCATAAGTGTTGAAGTAAAAAGTTTTTTTCATGGCAATGAATATTATTTATTTGAATACTTAACCTATGAGGATGTTCGATTAGTAGGTGCTCCACCGGAGAGCATTGGAAAATATGGTGGGGACACAGACAACTGGATGTGGCCAAGACACACGGGTGACTTTGCATTGTTTAGAGTTTACACTGCACCGGATGGTTCACCTGCAGAATTTTCAAAAGCGAATGTTCCTTTAAAACCTAAACATTTTTTACCGGTATCTACTGCCGGAGTGAAACAAGATGATTTTGCTATTGTAATGGGATACCCCGGAAGTACTGACAGGTACTTAACTTCTGAAGGTGTAAAGCTTGAAATGAGCCAGGTTAATGATACTCGCATAAAAGTTAGAGGACAAAAATTAGCGATTATGAAAGAGTCTATGGATGCTGATGATGCAACCAGAATAAAATACGCAGCTAAGTATTCTCAAAGCAGTAACTATTATAAATATAGTATTGGACAGAACAAAGGGTTTACTCGTATGCGCACTGTTGAACAAAAAGCTGCGCAAGAAGCTAACTTTAATACTTGGGCAAACAATAGCTCTGAGACCAATGAGAAGTACGGAAAAGTTTTGTCTGACATGAATAAGGCTTACACTGAAAAAGAAAAAGTGAATTTATATCGACAGTATTATATAGAGTCTGTTTTCTTAGGTGCAGAAATATTTCGATTTGCATCAGGTTATCGAGGTTTAGAAGCTGCTCTTGAAAACAAGAAAGAAAACAGGGAGGATATTGAAAAACAAACTGCCGCATTGCAAGAAAGCGTCAAAGATCACTTTAAAGAATATGATGTTGACATTGACAAAGAGTTATTTGGTGCACTGTTGAAGATCTTCTATGATAATGTGCCAAGAAATCAACACCCACCAATTTTTAAAGAAGTAGAAAATAAATACAAAGGAGACTTTGATGTATTTGCCTACGCTGTGTACAAACGATCAATGTTTACTTCAGAAGCTGGCGTTAATCGTTTCTTAGCAAATCCATCGCAGAAAAAATTATTATCAGATCCTGCATACAAAACATTTAAGTCCGTTTCTGATTATTATAACGCTAGCATACGACCTATACTTCGCAAAACTAATAGTGAGCTGGACAAAAACTACCGTTTGTATGTACAAGGATTAAGAGAAATGAATACAGACAAAGTATACTATCCGGATGCAAACTCTACTATGCGATTATCTTACGGTAAAGTGAAAGACTACATTCCTGCTGATGCTGTTTTCTATAAGCACTACACCACTTTGGGTGGAGTAATGGAAAAGAAGGACAATACGAGTGATGAATTTGTAGTGCCAAATAAGTTAGAGCAATTATACAAGGATAAAGATTTTGGACAGTATGGTGAAGACGGCAAATTAATTGTAAACTTTATTACCACCAATGATATAACCGGTGGTAACAGTGGTAGCCCTGTTATTAATGCTAAAGGAGAGCTGATTGGATTGGCATTTGATGGCAATTGGGAAGCTATGAGTGGAGATATTGCCTTTGATTCAGTATACAAACGCACAATAAATGTAGATATACGTTACGTTTTATTCATTATTGATAAATATGCCGGTGCAACACACCTGGTAAATGAAATGAAACTGGTAGACGGATCTATGAGTGCAAACTAAATTAAACCTTAACCTTTAAATATTATCAAATAAAAACTTAAATGGCCAAAGCAACATGGAACAATGTAGTATTAGCAGAAAGTGATGCTACCATTGAAGTGGAAGGGAACCAATACTTTCCGCCAAGCAGTGTGAACATGCAATACTTTAATAAAAGTGAAACGCATACACATTGCCCATGGAAAGGAGAGGCCAGTTACTACAGCCTTGCAGTAAACGGAGATGAAAACCCTGATGCTGCATGGTATTATCCTGAAGCCAAACATGCTGCTAAAGACATAGAAAACTATGTGGCGTTTTGGAAAGGAGTAGAAGTAGAAAAATGATATTATTTAATGATACAATCAAAGGTTTTAATTTCGGCACTGATTCTTTTTGTAGTTAGCACTGTAAGTGTTCATGCACAAAAGAGCAACACATTTGACTTAGGCTTAAAAGCAGGAGTCAATTTCAATAAAATTTCTTCTGATGGTAATACCCTACCATTTGAATATGAAACGGCTACTTCCTATTTAGGAGGTGGCTTTTTACGCTTAAACATTGGCAGGTTCTATTTGCAGCCTGAAGGATATTTCACCGGCAAGCGAAGTGAAATATCGGTTATTCTTCAAGGTGCAGATTCTACTAATACGCAGCTGCAAGACATTGTAAGTGTTACCAGTTTTGATTTACCTGTTTTGCTGGGTTTTAAATTAATTAATAACCCCAATTTTAATGCAAGGGTATATGCAGGCCCGGTTTTTACCACTGTGCTTGATCAAAAATTGGGTGATTTGCAAGTGCTAAACAACAGCAATTACGAATTTGAAAAAAAGAATACCGGTTACCAGGTTGGTGTAGGTTTTGATTTAGGAGATTTGACTATAGACGGGCGATATGAAAACAGTTTAACCGATTGGAACAATACTTACAATCAGAGAATACAACTTTATCAGGTTAGTATTGGTTTTAAAATATTTTAATTCCTTTCATTTTTCTTATTTTGATGAAAATTAATTTTTCGCATCAAGCAAAAAGTACCATACTGTTTAAACTGCAACACAAAATTAAGTGATGCAGAAAACTATTGTCCTAACTGCGGAC
>JABDLV010000047.1 GCA_013001815.1 Bacteroidia bacterium | reverse complement strand
TTAATGAAACAAAGGAATTGTCGTGACTAGACAATAAATTTTCCAGTTCACTTATAATCACATTACCATCCTCATCTATCGGAACAATACTCAATTTTATATGTCCACGCTGCTCTAAATCCTCTAACGTATGCAATACAGCATGATGTTCAATCGAAGAAGTAATAGCATGTTTAATACCTAAGTCAAAAATTGCACAACGTATTGCTGTGTTATTTGCTTCTGTTCCTCCTGAAGTAAAAAATATTTCAGACGGACTTGCATGCAATAATTGAGCAACTTGTTTTCTTGCTTTTTCAATTGCACTTCGCGTTTGTCTTCCAAATGAGTGAATAGATGATGGATTTCCAAATTGCTCTTTCATAATTGGAACCATAGTATCTACAACTTCTGGATCTATTGGCGTTGTAGCCGCATTGTCAAAATAAACCTTCATTCTAAATTATATTAAGCTCTTAATTTCGTTCATAATTGTGCTAGCCAATTTATCCGCACTTTCCTTTGTAGCGCTTTCAGCATATATCCTTATAATCGGCTCAGTGTTTGACTTTCGTAGATGTACCCACTCTTTTTCAAAGTTGATTTTTACTCCATCAATAGTGCTTACATCTTCATTCTTATACTTACCTGCAATTTCGGATAAAATTGCGTTTAAATCAACACCATCATTCAATGCAATCTTATTTTTAGAAATGGAATAAGCCGGATATGATTTCTTTAGCTCGGTCATTTTCATTCCAGTTTTTGCTAAATGCGTCAAAAATAATGCTATCCCAACCAATGCATCTCTACCATAGTGCAACTCAGGGTAAATTATTCCGCCATTTCCTTCTCCTCCTATTACCGCATTCACTTCTTTCATCTTAACCACAACGTTTACTTCTCCAACTGCAGAAGCATGGTAAGTGCCTCCCGCTTTTTCAGTTACGTCTCTCAAAGCTCTTGATGATGACAGGTTGGAAACAGTTGCACCTTTTTTATTTTGAAGAATATAATCTGCAACGGCAACCAATGTATACTCCTCGCCAAAGAATGAACCGTCTTCACAAACCATTGCAAGTCTATCTACATCAGGGTCTACTACAAAACCTACATCTGCATTTTCCTTTTTAACGGTATCAAAAATTTCAGTCAAGTGTTCCGGTAATGGTTCAGGATTATGAGAAAACTTACCATCAGGCTTGCAATTGAGTTCAACAATATTTTTTACTCCAAGCTTTCTTAACATTTCCGGTACTGCTATTCCACCACTAGAATTGACTGCATCTACCACAACTTTAAAGTTTTGCTTTTCAATTAGGTCTTTATCAACCAATGGAAGTTCAAGTATTGTGTTGTAGTGATAATCAAGGGTTGAGTAATTTTGAATGGTACTTCCAATGCTGTCTACTTCATTAAAATCGAACTTATTCTCTTCAATTAGCTCCAATAACTTTTTGCCTTCATCACCTGAAATAAACTCACCTTTTTCATTCAAAAGTTTGAGTGCATTCCATTGCACAGGATTGTGACTAGCAGTTAAAATAATTCCACCATTCGCCTTCTCTTTTACTACAGCCATCTCTACGGTAGGTGTGGTACTTAATCCCAGATCAATTACATTAATTCCACAACCATTTAACGTTGCGGTTACTAACTGTTGAACCATTGGGCCGGATGGACGAGCATCTCTTCCAATAACTACTGTTATGTCATTGTCATTTGTTTTTTCCTTGAGCAAATAGGCATATGCAGCACTAAATTGTACTACATCTAATGGCGTGAAATTAGAACCCGGTTCTCCGCCTATGGTTCCTCTAATTCCTGAAATTGATTTTATTAATGGCAAATCTGAAAATTTTAGGAGCGCAAATTAATGATTTAATTGCCTGAATGCAGGGTTAATGAATGGATTAGCAATCAATTATTAAATAATACGTTTACATTGATGAATGGAGCAAATCCAACTATTTAATTAACTGACATTCAATAGCATATCAGTTCAAATCATCGTTGATAATAAAGCAGCTAAGGCACTAATTATCAACTGAATTTAGTTACTTTTGCAGTTAACCCACTGAATTGTGAGCATATGGAAGAGAACGGCCGTTATAGCCCGAGAGATCAGGATTTACTGAGGCTTTCTGTACAGCGTTTTGAAGAAATGGTAAAGCATAAAGATCAGTACTTCTTTGATGTAGATACCCTTTTAAATATATCAGACCATTTTACTGGAAACGGAGACTTTAACAAAGCATTACATGCTTGTGATTATGCTTTGAGTATACACCCTAAGTCTACTGATTGCATGATTAAAAAGGCTCAAATCTTGGCCTTTAATGGAAATCCTGAAAAAGGACTAAAGTTGCTGCGACTTGCTGAAGATATTGCTCCTTTTGATCCGGAATTATACATCCTTAGAGGTCGTATACTGGATATTATGAAACAGTATGATGAAGCCATTCAGTGTTACAAAGAAGCATTGCCTTACACTGAGCAAAAAGGAATGTTGTACAATGAAATTGCATTCACTTACCAAATTATAAATCAGTACGACCAAAGTATTCATTACTACAAAAAAGCACTGAAAGAATTACCTGAAGATGAGCAATTACTAGAAGAGATTACGACTTGCTTTACCGTTACCTCAAAGTTTGATAAAGGGATAGAATATTTAAAGTCCATTATAGATAACAACCCTTACTCTCACGCAGCTTGGTACAATTTAGGAGAGATATATACATTTATGCTTTTGCATGAAAAAGCAATTGATGCTTATGGGTATGCCATTGCAATTAAATCAGATTATTGTGATGCATATTTTTCTATAGGACAAGCCTACTCTTCTACTGAAGAATACAAAATGGCAATCGAAAACTTTGAATTAGCATTAAAGCACAATGGCATTGAAAGTGTAACCTATTTTGAAATTGCTGATTGTTATGAAAAGATAGAGGAGAATGAATTGGCTAGAACCAATTACAAAAAAGCGGTGGGTGCACATCCTGGTTTGTCACAAGCCTGGTACGGCATTGGAGTCACCTATGAGTACGAAGAAAACTTTATTGAGGCTATACACTATTTCAATAAGGCTTTGAAAATTGATGACACCAATGGTGAGTATCATTTTGCAGTTGCAGACTCTTACTACCAAATAAACCAATACAGCAAGGCAGAAGAAAGCTATGAAAAGGCTGTTGAGTACTGCCCGGAGGATGTAGATATATGGTATGCCTATTTAAATTTCTTATTTGAATGTGGACATTCGGACAAGGCAATTGAGCAATGCAGAAGAGCTTTAAACGAGCATACAGATAATTCTGAATTATTCTATCGATTAGCTTGTTATCTTTATGAAGCAGGAAAAATTAAGGAAGCTTATTTACAGCTAGAAGATGCTTTAGATTTAGATTTTGATTCTTATTTAATCATTTTTGATATTATTCCGTCATTGCAAAATGATATGGTTGTTTTAAACCTCGTTGAGCAAAAAAGAAATCATGCATGAAAAATTTTGAGTTAAGTCAATTACCGGACAGATCCTCTAAACCACGTGAACATGGTTTAACCATGGTAATGGATAAGGGTTTGTGTTTGCGTGAAACTGAGAACTTTGTTTCGAACAGTGAACATATTACAGACTTGGTAAAACTTGCGTTTGGTAGTGCTATGGTTACACCGAACTTGGAAGAGAAATTAAAAATTTATCGTGATGCAAATATACCTGTTTGCTTTGGCGGTACATTGGGCGAGGCATTTATAATTAGAGATCAGTTTGATGATTTTTTGCGTTTGCTTGATAAGTATAAAATGGAGTACGCTGAGTTGTCTGATGGAAGTATAGATATTGAGCATGACCTTAAGTGCAAATACATTAAAAAGTTAAGTGAACACGTTACTGTTTTAAGTGAAGTGGGTTCTAAGGAAGAAGGTATAATGATTCGACCTAACCACTGGATTGAAATGATGCAAACTGAGCTTGAAGCAGGTTCATGGAAGGTAATTGCAGAAGCCAGAGAAAGTGGTACAGTGGGTATATACAGACCCAATGGTAAAGCGCATGTTGTGTTAATTAACAAAATTATTTCTCATGTAAAACCTGAAAATATTATTTGGGAAGCTCCACAAAAAAGTCAGCAAGCCTGGTTTATTAAGTTGTTTGGGGCAAATGTAAACTTAGGTAATATTGCGCCACATGAGATTATAGCATTAGAATCCCTACGTCTTGGTTTACGTGGCGATACGTTTAATGAATTCTTAAATCAAACCGCTGCCACCCATTAATTTTATGAAAGAAGCTACAGTACAAGAGCTGAAACAAAAAATAGATAACAAAGAATCGTTTCAGTTAATTGATGTGAGAGAAGAACATGAATTTGAAGAAGCAAATTTAAATGGGGAATTAATTCCTATGGGTGAATTAATGATGAATATCGATAAGATTAAAAAAGACATTCCAGTTATTCTTTATTGCAGAAGCGGAGTTAGAAGTGCAACCATTATAACTGCGCTAGAAAAGCAACATGGTTTTACCAATTTGTATAATCTAAAAGGTGGCATAAAAGCATGGGCAGCCGAAATTGATACCACTATTACTGTAAGTTAATGCAGCGCTCACTCTACGACTACGGAAAAATTACTTTAAAAGGCCTGGCAATGGGGGCTGCAGACATAGTACCAGGAGTTTCTGGTGGTACCATTGCATTCATCACAAATATTTATGAAGAATTACTAGACTCTTTAAAGAGCATAGATCATAATGCGTTAAAAGTTCTTTTTAAAGAAGGTATACCAACTTTTTGGAAACACATAAACGGAAATTTTTTAGCTGCATTATTTTTAGGTGTAGGAATAAGTCTATTGTCACTGGCAAAAATCATAAAGTTTCTGTTAGCTGCATACCCTGAGTTGTTATGGGCTTTTTTCTTCGGACTTATTGTTGCGTCCACAATAGTCATAGGCAGAAAAATCAAAAAAATAGAGTTTGGTCATATCATAGCCTTTATTTTAGGAACTGTAATTGCTTATGCTATTACAGTACTCTCCCCCACTAATACTACAGAGGCATACTGGTTTATTTTTGTAAGCGGAATGATTGCCATTTGTGCAATGATTTTACCCGGCATATCAGGTAGTTTTATATTACTCTTATTGGGGAAATACGCATTTATTGTTGATTCAATAAGTGAACTGAGAATTGAAATACTGGCACTCTTTGCAGCAGGCTGTGGAATCGGTTTGCTATCCTTCTCTCATGTGCTTTCATGGATGCTAAAGAAGTACCATGATATTACTATCGCATTGTTAACAGGGTTTATGCTGGGTTCATTGAATAAAGTATGGCCTTGGAAGTTCACTGAATCTTGGAGAACAAATTCAAAGGGCGAGGAAGTTCCATTAATACAGAGTAATGTGTTTCCTCAAAATTATGATGGAGAGGCAATGTTAATACCGGCCATATTAATTGCTATATTAGGGTTTGCAGTGATTATCTTTATTGAACGGTTATCTGCAAGCAATCAAAAATAAATGAAACAGTTTGGTTTAATTGGTTATCCATTAGGTCATTCCTACTCTAAAGATTTTTTTACCAAAAAATTTAATGAGTTGGAGCTAACCGATCATAGCTATGATCTGTTTCCTGTAATGAGCATAAACAGGGTTGTTCCCCTACTCCAACAAAATCCAGATTTGCAAGGGTTCAATGTAACCATACCGCATAAGCAAACCATCATTCCATTTTTAAACGAAGTTACACCAGTAGCGAAAAAAATATTTGCAGTGAACACAGTAAATATTACAGTTAAAAAAGGGTCCTTATGGTTGACCGGATATAATACAGACTATATTGGTTTTAGAGATAGTATTAAGCCTGTTCTAAAAGAACATCATACCAGGGCATTGATTCTTGGCACCGGTGGCTCGTCTAAAGCTGTGGCTTATGCTTTTGAGGAATTAGGAATTGAGTACTTATTTGTTTCCAGAAGCTCTAACATTGCTCAAACAATTCAGTACTCAGAAATAAATGAGTCTGTTCTAAGCATGTTTAGTATAATAGTCAATACTACACCTGTTGGAATGGAACCAAACATAAACGAAAAACCGGAAATACCTTATGAGTTGTTAGGTGAAAAACATTTGGTATTTGATTTAATCTATAATCCTGAAGAAACAGAGTTTTTAAAAAACGCAAGACTGGCAGGCTGTGAAACGAAAAATGGTGTTGAAATGTTGAACTTGCAGGCCGAAGAAGCGTGGAAAATTTGGCAAAATGCCGGTGATTTTGATGAAAACTAGATTGATATTTTGTTTTAAATTTGTAGAAATTTGAATTCCTATGACAATAGATAATAATACGTTTAGCCCTAAAGTTAAGTTTGTATTGGGTGTAATACTGTTTGCAGTTATAATTCGCGTTATGCAATTTTTACCACCCAACTTTGCGCCCATTGGTGCCATGGCTTTATTTGGCGGAACCTATTTAACAAATAAAAAATGGGCTTTAGCTCTACCGCTAATTGCATTGTTTTTAGGTGATGTTCTATTAGAATTTGTTTCTCCATGGGGAGGATTTCATGCAAATATGTTAGCCGTTTATGTAAGCTTTGCATTAATCACCTGCATTGGTTTCTTATTACGTGGAAGAGAGCAAAGACAAACTATTATGGTTTCATCATTGGTTGGTTCAATATTATTTTTCCTTATTACTAATTTTAGTGTTTGGGCTACCGGTTCTCTATTTGGTTCTTCAGTTGCAGGTCTTGGTGCTACCATGGTTGCCGGAATTCCGTTTTTTAAATATACGGTAATGGGAGATTTAGCGTTCAACCTCATCTTCTTCGGCTCATTTGCCATTGCCAAGTGGAAGTATCCGGTTCTGGCTAACTAGAGTATTTCTAAGATTTTCTGAACAATTAATAAAACACATAGCAAGAAGCCAATTATTGGATAAATAATTGAAAGGTTCAGTGTTTTTAATTTAGGCAATCGCTTGGTTGCTTTTAAAACTACCAGTGCCAGATTAACCAATGCAAACACAATCAACACAGTAAAACTCGCTGCATTGGCTAGACCTAGAATAGAAAATGCTGAGGTTAGGATAAAGAGAATAACTATTATACAAATAGTAGCTCTATCCGGTGTGCGATTCTTGGTGTGCACATGAAATAAAAAGCGTGGAGCAAGACCATTTTCTGCCATACCATACATCACCCTTGAGCTCATTATTATCATTCCCATAACGCCATTTACAACTGCTATCATGCTAATTATGCTTATAAATTTTGCATATGCTGCTCCTTTTCTTTCCATTAAATCAGACATAGGTGCAGTACTTTCTGCGAGCTCATCAATAGGCATAGAACCCAAACAAACATAGGTTATAAGCAAATACAAAATGGATGAAACGACCAGGGAAGTAATGATTGCCTTAGGTATTGATTTTAATGGTTGTTTCGTTTCTTCGGCAACATTTGCAATTCCTTCAAAACCAACGAATGCAAAGAAGGCCAAAAACGCACCCGACATTATCGTGTTTACATTCCCCCATTCTACGGACTTTAATTCTGCCAACCATAGCAAATTGTCTGCACTGAATGAATCCCTAAGTACAAATACTACAAATATTAACCCTCCCACTTCAAGAAGCGTTATTGCTCCTATTAACCAAATAGACTCGTTTATTCCTTTTAGTGCAATAAAACCTAGAACTAAGAGCAGACCAATAATTACCCATTGCTCCGGAAAATTTGCCATCACTTGCATGTAACCGGCAAAGCCTTTTATAATCGTTGCAGCAGTGATAACTAAGGTAGCCAACAATAAATAGCCAACAATTATAGACAATGGCTTAAACGCAAATGCTTTTTCTACATATACAACGGCACTGGCAGTTTTTGGAAAAATAGATGCTAACTGAGCATAAGTAAGAGCGGTAAAAAGAGCAATTACAGCGGCAACAATAAAAGATAAAGGAGTAAAGAATCCGGCAATACCGGCAATCTTACCAACCAATACGTAAATCCCGGCACCTATTATAGTACCGGTGCCAAAGAGGGTTAGCTCAAAGGCATTCAGACTTTTCTTTAATTGCGTTGCCACAGAGTTTGTTTTAATTGAATCACAATGTAATCTAAAAGATTAAATTCTATTTGAGATTCAATAATTCATGATGGTACCATAACATCAATCGTAAGTTTCTCTTTAATTCATCTAGCTCGTTAGATGCTTGTTCAGCGGTACTTAATTGCATTTGCTTTAATGCAATTACTTTGGCTTTAATGTTTGCTCTGCATAGCTTGTAATAAACAAACAGCTTGTCATCAAAATTGCTTTTCATCACATCCGGAAATTGCCTGGAATACTCTTCCATAAATAGTTTCGCCAGGTCACGCCTTCCAAATGAATCTAAATCCATGCAAAAGAAGGCTACTTCGTAAAGCAAATCTATTTGGCGAAATGCTGGATTGAATTCAATGCAATCAAAAATTACCGGTTCTTCCTCTAGGAATATATTACCGGAGTGCAAATCACCATGGCAATCGCGAATCATGTTTGATTGTACCCTTTGTTTAAACTCGGTAGCATGTTGTTCAATAAATTCATTGGAGTACCTAATTGATTTGTTAATAATATTCACATATCGAATTCCAATGGTATTTTCAACAAAATCTTTGACGGTTTCAATATCATTAAAAGTTGAAATTTGTTCTTCTGTATTGAATGCCGTTTTTATAACATCTGCAGATTTATGAAATGACGCAATTTTGGTTGCTATCTTGATTACATCATCCCCTTTTACTCTATTTTCTTCAAGCAGCAAATGCATTTGTCTACTTGTATCCTTTCTCGTCATTTTTACTGCATAGTCAATGACTTCTCCTTCGTTTTTTCCAATGAAATAATCTTCATTATCCTTATTAATACACTCGACACTTAAGTACATATTATCTGTAAGTCTATTGTTCAATGTGAGTTCCTGCTCGCAGTAATACTTTCTTTTATCCAGTGTTGTAAAATCAACGAAACCAAAATTTACCGGTTTCTTTATTTTATAGACATAATTGCTTCCTATTATTACCCATGAAATATGGGTTTCAATGACATCTAAGACAGATTCATCTGTTAAAGCAATATTGTATACTTGGTCTTTGGTCATATTAAATTACAATAGACAAGAGCTTTGTTAATTAGTTCAGCTGTTAATGTATCATCGGTATTTAATACCAAATGCTCAACGGTGACTAAATCATATTCTGATTTAATCTTCTTGTACACATCATAGTCTGCTTCTGAGTCTTCTCTTTTCTTTGATGTACGCTTTTGTATTACAGAATCAGATGCAGTAGTTAGAATAAAAAACCATTCAAATTTTTGCGTGTTGGCAATGTCAATTACCTCATCCCTTAATTGCTGTTTAGAAAAAGTAGTATCAACAATTATAATATTGGTCCTGCCAGTGTATTTGATCACCTCCTCCTTCAATTTGGTATAAACTAAATCCTTATCTTCTTTTTCATACGCTCCTAACTTACCAATGTCCTGTCTAATTCTATCACTACTTAAATGAATAGCGTTTAACTCTGTGGCAAGGGCACTTGCCAAGTAAGATTTGCCACTACCGGGCAAACCACCAATAAGAATCAATATTTTTCTATCCAACATATCCTGTCAAAGCACTTATAATGTAGCCAAAATTGTGCGAATAAAATAGGATTTGAACTGGTTATGTATTAGAGAATTTTATATCATTGAATTCTAAACTATAAACCCACAACAAGTTATGGCTGAAGATCTTCTCGCCCTCCTAATGCTCATTTTATTACAAGCCGTTTTAGGTTTTGATAATCTCCTTTATATATCCATTGAATCTAAACGAGCTCCAAAAGACAAACAAAAACAAGTTAGAACCTTAGGAATTGGTCTGGCTGTGGTTTTAAGAATCATACTGCTATTTGTAGTTCTTGAAATAATTGAACTTTTTAGAGATCCGTTCTATCATTTACATTGGGAAGGTGTAGTAGAAACGAGCATTAGTGTTCACAGCTTGATTGTAATATTTGGTGGTGCATTCATACTATACACAGCAATGAAAGAGGTTTGGCACATGGCATTTTTAGACGAACATGATGCAGGTGAAAAAGGTTCTAAATCTGCTGCTGAAGTAATTATACTAATTGTATTAATGAATTTGGTGTTTTCATTTGATTCCATATTAAGTGCTATTGCACTAACTGATGTTTTTTGGGTTATGGCTACGGCTATTGTAATTAGTGGAATTTTAATGATATGGTTAGCAGACCATGTAAGTGCATTTTTGCAGAAGAACAGAATGTTTGAAATTATGGGATTATTCATTTTATTTTTAGTTGGTGTAATGCTTTTGAGTGAAGGCGGCCATTTGGCCCATATTAAACTATTTGGAAATGAAATTACCGCAATGAGTAAAACTACGTTTTACTTTGTTTTATTCTTTTTAATTGTTTCTGATATTGTACAAAGTAAATACCAGAAAAAGTTGTTAAAAGAAAGCGCAAAAGTACATCAAGTGTAGAATGGGTAAGTTAAAACTGGACTTACATGATATTTACAATAATACCAAGGCAATAGATAAAGCCTTGGAAGAAATATTTGAAGAGGCTGTCGAAAAGAAAATAAAGGAGGTTGAAATTATTCCCGGTAAAGGAAGTGGACAACTGAGAAAAAAGGTACATCGCTTTTTACAAAAACCACACATTAGGCCCCTCTATCATCGCATTGTAAATGATGCAAAGAACCACGGCCGATTGTTTGTTTACTTTAAGTTCAAATAAAAAACCCGGCCAATTCTGACCGGGTCTATATCTATATAAAGCAGATTTAGTTTTTTCTGAATCGTCCTAGAATATCCTTCATATGCTCCCCTGCTGCATCTCTTCCACCTAATCCGTAAGAAAGCGCTACTGCTATAGCAACGGCTCCTAAAGTTAAGCCAAAGGCTAATTCTACAATGCTATTTGCAATGCCCATTGTTCTTAATGACATGGCTAAAAACAAACCTATAATGGCAACTCGCACAATGGAAGCTATAAACTTATTATCGTCTGACTTAGATAAAGAATTATAAATCATAGAACCGATAAAGTTTCCAAGAACAAGAATAACCAGACCAAACAGTATTTGTCCTGATAAGGTTAATATGCTGTTTAATGCACTGGTTAATTGGTGAAGCTCAAGCATTTCTACTCCTGTAATAATTCCGAAGAAAACCAAAAAGTAAAACAGTATACCACTAATGATTTTTGATAAAGATTGGTTTTCACCTATTACACTGGTTAACTGAATCTTTTCAGAAAGTGAATCTACACCCATACTTGTTAGCAATTCTTTTAAGAAACCGGTTAGAAACTTACCTCCTATTACAAATATTGCAATTACTGCTGCAGCACCTAGTACATTAGGTATTATACCGAAGATAGAACTCAGTATTTCATTTGCTGGAGCTGTTATAGCGTTCAACTGTAGCGAATTTAAGGCTTGTATAAGAAATGGAATGAAGATGATAATGAATACAAACTGCTTAATGATATTCACTAGTTTGTCAGCATCTTTAAACCCGGCCTTTTCAGCAATTTTGTCCATAAAATTTCCGGTAACAGATATAAGGTTAGCAACAAATGTTGCAATAATATATCCAACAAAACCAATAAGGCTAGCTGCAATTAAATTAGGTATAAAACCAAGGAATTCATCTAGCATCCCTTTAATTGGATCAAGTACTGATGTAAGTCCCATTGCTTCTAATACCGTCATTAATACAATTATCATTAAGAGATAGTAGATGATTTTAGAAATTAGAACATTGAAGTCTACACCGTCTGCCACTTTTCCCAGGAGTTTTTCATCCCACGAAGTTTTTTTAAGAATTTTGTAAACTACTTTTCTTATTGTTTTTGCAATTAGCCATCCAATAAATAGAATTATTAAAGCTGCTAGAACGGTAGAAACAGATTCATTCATACCGGTAAATGATAGAAATTGGGTAATCCAATTGGTGAAGTTTTGCATAATGTTTGTTTTTTGGTTAGTAATTACTATTCAAAATCCAATAACTATGCCATAATCCGGCTAAAGCAATGGTTTAAATACCAAGTTATTAGGAAGATTTTGAGCTGTTTACTGAGGGAGATTACTTTGATTCCATTTGGCATTTACATGCCCCCACTCATCATGGCAAAAAACAGTATGAGTGCTAATCCTGCGAGTATTGCAAAAAATATTTTCCAAGCCGAATAAGGCCTGTTACCATGAATGGAACCGCTCTCTCCATTTACAAAAAAGTTGTACGCTTTACCCTTGTACTTGAAAGAGCTAACGTACACCGGTAATAAAATATGTTTGAAGGTTTCTTCTTCTAATTTCATTTGCATTTGATGAATTCGTTGTTCGTCTCCTCCAATGTCTCTGCGTATCCAATGCTGAGCAATTTTCTTAGCCTCTTTGTTTGATTCAATATGACCCTTGCTTAGTGGAATGGTATATTTTTCTGTTACAAATCCGGCTAAAAATTTAGAATTAAATGGTTGTAGTTTTTCCAAATTCCATTGTGATATGCCAATTGGAATCCTTGGGTTTCTGGGCTTAAACGCTCTAATAAGGGTATCATCAATAAATCCCTTAATTGCCCCATTAGCTGGTGCCCAGCGGGTATTACGAACCTGTCTGGTCTTTACTACATTTCTGCCATCAACAACTGCATTGTACTGCTGGTTTTTATAGTAATGTGTTCCGCGCTCACCTGTGTAGTTTGCAAACAGTTGGGCATCAAAAGTCCAGTATGGTAAATACAATCCTTTTGTGCGTTCAGGATCCAGTGCAGCTTTTTTTAGATTATTGGGAGCAAACCACAAACCCCTTACCCATTTCTGAAAAATAGCACGAGACTTATTATGGTTCATCTGAAAAGGCAATACAGCACCCGGTAAAATCCAATCCTCTTTGTACGCATCTTCAATAATGAGTGGCATACTGCAATACACGCAGTGAAGTGACTTGTAATTCTCTTCAATATGTTGTGTGGCGCCACAGGTTTTGCACTTCAACATACTTATTTCTTCTGAGTGCTTTTGTGCACCCATTTCATTTAAGTATGGCTGAAGTTCCAATTCAATAAATCCAGAATCAGTCTCAATTACCTCTTGATGACCACAATATTGACAGGTAAGGTTTGTACTACCAGGTTTGTACTTTAATTCGGCACCACAATTAACACATGCTTTTTTCTTTTCATGATCTAAAGATTTAGCTTGAGTATTGTTAACCGGATTGCTGTTATCAGCGCCCATTTTACTATTTATTAATAGTAATGCTTATGAATTCGAACCTGGTAATGGTGGTGGTACAGATCCGCCTAAGAATGATTTAAGTTCATCTACTTCACTTAAAGCTTGCCACGCACCCATTCCTTTTTTCCAAATGAGTGTATCCTTATTTATCTTTCTAGAACTAAATAAAGATTGCAAGGCATTAAAATCAACTGGTCCTTGCTGCGTCCCTTCTGCTGAATAAAAATATTGAACTGCCATTGGTAATGGCGGAGGTGCTACTTGTTGTAGTTGACCTTGAGCAGGCTGCATACCAGGCGCTGTGCTATTTCCAAATACTTGACCCATTTGTCCGGCCATCATAAAGCCCATACCCATTCCCATTGCTCCACCTGCAGTACCTTCATTTTTAGCAGCCAATTCCATAGCTTTTGCAGCTTTGAATTTGGTTAACTTATCCAAGTCTAATTTCTCCAGTCTACTGTATTCGAATATTTCTTTTTTCAGTTCTTCCGGCATAGAAACATTTTCTATGAAGAACTTTTCTAATGAAATACCAACTGAGTTAAAATCAGACTGCATTACGTCACGGCAAGTGCTAGATAATTCTGTTGTGTTTGCAGCATACAACTCAATTGGGAAATTTGCTTCTCCTACTGTATCGGTAAATCGCGTTGCAATAAGGCTTTTTAAATGCTCATTAATTTCAAAATTGGTAAAGTTATTATCTGTTCCAACTACATCAACAATAAATTTACCAGGGTCATTTATCTTAAAAGCGTAGGTACCAAATGCTCTAATTTCTACTAAACCAAAGCGCTCATCATTTAATGTGATTGGATTTTTTGTTCCCCACTTTTCGTCAGTAAATAAGTGAGTGTTTACAAAATATACTTCCGCTTTAAAAGGAGAATCGAATCCATACTTCCACCCTTTTAGTGTGGTAAGTATAGGTAGGTTTTGTGTATTCAAAGTGTATGTTCCTGCAGTAAATACATCTGCTAATTGTCCTTCATTAATAAATACAGCCGTTTGACCTTCACGAACAATAAGCTTAGCGTTATTCTTAATCTCATTTTGATAACGCTCAAAACGATGGGCAATGGTATCATCCGTGTAATCCAGCCACTCAATTATATCAATAAATTCATGAGTCAGCTTGGTTTTTATTTCTTCAAATAAGTTCATAATACTTTAGTTTTTGGTTTAATAATTCGAGTTCCAAATTTAATAATTATAATGGATGGCAAATGAATAAAACATAAAGAAATGGAACTTAATAAAGAGAAGATAAGCTATTTAAAAGCCACAAATCAAAAACGGATACCAGCCAGAAAGCCAATACTGTCAAAGGCTGGATTCTTATCATCACCAAATAAGAAGGCATTGGATATATGAATATTTCTTACTCCAAGTTTCAAATACTTATTCCGGTTTACTTTAATTTGTGCGCTAAATCCGTAGAAGGTATTAAAGTTAAATTTCGTTCCACTTTCGGGAAAGGACTTCAGTGAGTAAAGCGCACCTGCACCATTATCAAAATAAAATTTCCAAGAATCTTTATTAAACAGATACCAATTGTAGCATGTTGCAAAACCCAAACCAGTAGTTTCAACTTCCGTGTTCTTAAAATAATATATCTGTAATTCTGCCCCTACACTCACCCATCTTTTAAATTGATATCCGTATCGACCTTTTAAAAGGTATACATCCGAGATTGCACTTCGTTTTATATATTCTCTATGGTATTCACCATATAAAATGAAATGATATCTATTTGAATATTCTAACGCAGTATCATTTTTGCTTAATATTTCGCTTAGTACTAGTCCGGTTACATTGGTGAGGGTTAAATATTTATTTCCTAGATCAATAGTACCTAAATCTGCCGGATCTTGCCACTGCCAAGCATCTTGAGCTGGAACGGAATTCGCACAATGTACTAGTAAAATGATTATCAGTAGACGTCTAAACACTTAGGCAGATTTTCCAAAAAAGTAATTGATGAATATAATGAGTTATTCGATAACACAATTAATCTAGGCTATAAGATTTACTACCTAATAATAAAATTGGAAAAAGCTAATAACCCAAAATTCAAGACGAACGGATTGAGTTTATACTTAGGACTAAAGACGTTCTTTTAATTTTTAGAGATAATGAGTTTTTGAGATTGAATAAACTCATCTGAAATATATTTAATCATATATAGCCCATTGCTCAGTTGATGGGTTATTTTTATTGGATTAGCACTGTCGAATACTAACATTGAAAGCACTTCACTTCCATGACTATCTACAATTATCAGATTTGCGCTTTTGTTAATTTTTGTGTTTAGACTTATGTAAATGCTATTGTCAGTTACTGGATTTGGGATAACAGTAAAACTATTGTCGGTTTGTTTAGTATTATTTACTTCCACAATTTCTGAGTAAGTGTAAATGCCATTAAAATCTACTTGTTTAAGCCTGTAATAAGATTTTCCATTTAGAGGATGGAAATCAATTGTCTTATATTCTATTTCTGTATTACTGTTGCCTGCGCCATCAATTATAGTTAATTGTTCAAAATCAGTTTTATTTGCTGAACGCTCTACAACAAAATAATCATTATTGATTTCGCTTGCTGTTGTCCATAAAACATCAACTCTATCATCATTTAATATGGCATCAAAATGAATTAACTCAATAGGAAGAGGATTTATATTTGTAACTTCAATGGAATACTTACACTCTGCTCCGCCATTACCATCCCAAATCATAAAGTAATCTGTAACGCTGGCATTTGGTAAATTAACTGTGTATGTAAACCCTGGTACTACTGTTTGACATGCGGCTGCCGCAGTGTATATTCCACCACAAGTTCCGGTACTTGAGGTTACAATACCAAATTGACCTTGAGCCGAATAAAATGCATAACCACCCGGACCAGGTGGTCCAGGAATAAATGTATAATAACCACTATTACAAGTAACATTTGAAACTGTTACGCTTACTGTAGAGCCAGAACCATCTGATTGAAAATAAAACCAGTTCGTATTTTCCACGGTACCAGCACAAAATAATCCTGGAGGGGTTGGGTCGTCACTACCTATAGTATTTGTGTGGTTAGTGCTATTAAAAGTAACAGGACTGCTAGGTGATAAAGCCATTGCGTTTATGCATGCATCTCCATTGATTGGCGTATAAGAATCAGCATTAAGTGTAAAAGGGCCTTCATTGACATCTGAATCTACACGAATGTAATATGTGCCGGCATTTGCAAAATATACTGTTCTGCATGGTGAGTTAGTAGAGTCCGGTGCTGTTGCTTGCAAACCACCTTCCCATGCTCCATTCGGCATACACAGGTAAGGGCCGTTAGCACAATCTGAAGTTTCTATAATAGATATCTCAGTCCAGTTTGCAGCGTTCGTGCCTGTTAACCTTAAACTAACATAAGAATCGGCAAGCATATTTACACTAAAAAATAAATCATTCGCAGCACCAATAGTTGCAAAAGAATTTCCATTGCAACCGCCGGTTAATTCATTTGTTATACCATTGTTAGATGTATTTAAAGTGTATGAATATGGGAAACTGGTAATGGGAATTGCAATACAAGCATTGTCTCCTTCATGAATTAATTGAAAGCAATAATTAAACTCACTACTGGCAGATGAGACTCCATCTCCATCAAATACTCTAAAATAATATGTTTCACCCGGTGTTACATTTATTGTTTGATCAATTACATTCCCCACATCATTAAAGCAATTTATTAGTGTGAATGGACCAGCGCAAGAAGCTGAAGAATACATTTGCACAGCAATATCTTGTAACCGAACAGATGCGTTTCCATTTGACCTTCCTTCAAAGGTGATACGCATTTGAATTATCCTACTTGGTATGGTATAACTAATCCAATAATTATGAGAAGGTGAAGTAGCAGCGGGTAAACAAGCAGATATGGTAGCTGGATTAACGATTCCGGAACCTGGAGTTGTCCAACTTCCAGATGTAGTCAATTGACCAGAACAGTCAGTTGTTATTCCTATCTCACCTGCAGCAGCTGTGCAAGGGGAATTTTGCGACTGTACATTAAATACAAGCCCAAAAAATAGGATAATAATTATCCCTAATATTTTTAATTGCGGATTCATGATAAAAAGTATTACCGCTCATAGTTGTATAAATCAGCTAATTGGCAATTTTACCTGAACTATTAAAGTAAGGATAAAATGTGATTAAAACTCAAATAATTGACTAATGAATGAGTTGCGTTGGTGAATAGGCCGATTTCCTATTCAAAGAATTAATAATGTTCTATTTCTGACTTATTTTGAATACTGCCATACGTATCTGACATTCTTATGGTCCACTTCATAAACCTCATAGGCAATGGCAGGTGTATATCCTTTTTCAGTCATCATTTGTTCAAATGCCGGATATACTTTCATGGGATAAATCATATATGAAAATGCACTTCTTGCATATAAATCTACAACAAGTGAACTGTTATTTTCTATAGTATCCAGCTTTAATGAAGTAGCAGATAATGCTTGTATTTGATTTAGCGCATCACCTTCAATAATAGCGGCAGCAAAACTTCTTAAATCAGCTTCTTCTACTTTGGAAGGATCATCATTATAAATTCCTAACGTTCTTTCCATTTTAATATCCAATCCCCCGAGTATTTTTTCCACTTCCATAAATGTATTCGGAATTTTAGAATAAGAACCTTTATGTTCTAATCCGGCTATAACATACGGCCCATCTGTTGTGTCTGTAATTTGAATTTTCTCAAATGCCCCGGCATACCAAACAAATATGACGATACCAATTATCAATACTAAAAAAATGTAAAATATCCTTTTCATAATCTGTCGTTTTGTTTGATAGCAAGATAAAAAAAATCCGATATTCGAATGAATACCGGATTTGAATTTGCATAGGTAAATATATTTTTATTTTCCTTTTTTGTCTAAGTACTTTTGACGCCTCTCTTCTATGATATTTAAATACTCCAAAGAGTTGTTTAAAGAAAAAATTTGCTTTTTATATTTTTTTTCTGTCAGAATGTTGTTTTTAAAATTATGCTCTACTCTTGTTCTTACTTGGGTTAATTTTCTTCTAGCTTCAATTATATCGGCAAAATAAAAAGTTCTATATTCTTCAGTTTGTTCAGGCTCATTTGGCTCATCAATTTCAATTGCCAACAATTCTTCATTCATTGTTTGCGCATTCAAATTGCTTGTATTAAGCACAAAGAACATGACTAAAGCCACAAAAGCGATTTGGTTAGGTCGTATAAGGTTCATCCTATCCTATACGAGGACAATGGGGTTTGGTTAATGAATTTTTAGGTAAAAACACTAAAAACCTTACAAAAAAAACCACATTGCTATATGTGGCTTTTTTTCATAAGGTAAAATCGTGTTATTGTTTTTTTTCTTTCATTCTTTCCTGATGCTCTTTTTGTCTTTTCTCAATATCATTCATTCTATTTTCTAATTTACTAATCACCTCTTTCTTCTTTTCGTACTCTTCCTTAGTAATTTGTTCATCAGTATATTGTTTTT
>JABDLV010000021.1 GCA_013001815.1 Bacteroidia bacterium | reverse complement strand
TGTCTCATTAGCCTAGCAAGGATTTCTCTGAGCAATAAGGAAAACAGCGCGATTCATTGCAGAAATAGAATCAAAAAAGTGCGGCTAATCTCATCCCTTTCATTTACTATATTGACATAGAATACCGCTAGAAATGAATATTAAAAAAGCACTTATTCTGAGTTCTCTAATCCTCGCAGGTGAATGCATATTCATTCTTCCTTTTTTGGTAACACGGGTATTTCGACCCACCTTTTTAAAAGTATTTGATATATCCAATTTTGAATTGGGTTCAGCATTTTCTGTTTATGGAATTGTTGCTGCAATGTCCTATTTTTTTGGTGGTCCACTGGCAGATAAGTTTAGTCCGAAAAAACTAATGGCAAGTTCATTGCTACTAACCTGTGCCGGTGGTTTTGCCATGTCGAAAATACCTTCACTAACTATTCTAACATTTTTATACGGATTGTGGGGACTCACAACCATTTTACTTTTTTGGGCGGCATTTATTAAGAGCACACGTGTATTAGGTGGTCACGAGAATCAAGGAAAAAGTTTTGGCACGGTAGATGCAGGACGTGGATTTGTGGCAGCAGCACTGGCTTCCATTTCTGTACTGCTCTTTGATTTTTTTTTAACCAGCACTGCTGATATAGCAAGTGTAGATGAATTAGCTTTTGCCTTAGGTAAGATTATTTTCCTTTTTTCCTGTCTAACAACAATTACTGCCGTCATTGTGTGGCTATTTGTACCTAATACATCCGAAAGCACGGAGTCAATTCATAAACAATCCATAAAAAATGTAAAAGAAGTTTTAAAAAAACGTTCCGTTTGGGTACAGTCGTTTATTGTTTTATGTGCGTACGTTGGCTACAAGTGTACCGATGATTTTTCATTGTACGCAAGTGTAGTTTTGGGTTATGATGATGTGGATGCTGCCCATGTGGGTACAATTTCGTTTTGGGTTCGGCCCTTTGCTGCCATTGCAGCCGGCTTTATTGGCGATCGATTCATCCACTCTAAAACCATTGCTGTTTGCTTCATCATTATTGTCATCGGCAGCGGACTCATTAGTTCGGGTTTAATCAATTACTCAGCAGAAATATTTATTCTTATAACCATTGCATCAATGAGTGTTGGCATTTATGGCTTACGCGGATTATACTTTGCACTTTTTGAAGAATCAGGCATCCCAATTTACCTTACAGGAAGTGCGGTGGGTGTTGTATCGGTATTAGGTTACACACCGGATATATTTATGGGACCATTAATGGGTTATGTACTAGATAACTCGCCTGGCATAACCGGACATCAACACTTGTTTGCCATTCTATTTGTTTTTGCAGTAGTTGGTTTTTTTATTTCCATTTATTTTAACAAAAAAACACAACAGAAGTTTTCATAAAGTGTCTAAAATTAGATAGGTACTCAAGAATTGGTAATACAGCTGAATGATTTACAAATCAGTAAGTCTAATTAATGTTGCAAAAGCCTTTTCTAGCGACTATATTCGACTATTATTAACGCAGAATGAAATTTTTAACAACCCTTTTCTTAATTTTTTCTTTGAGTTTTTGTGCCAATTCCCAGAATAATCTTCTTTATCCTTTAGATAGCTTGTTTCAATTAATGAGTAATGCGGAAGAAACTACAGAGAGTGTAGACATGTTCAATGACTTAACCAAGAATCAATTGGACAATGACATACAGGACTCAAGAGACAGTGTACTTCTATTTCAACAACAAACGATAAACTTTGCCCGTAAAATTAATTATAATAAAGGGCTTGCTGATGCATTATATAATTTAGGCAAATACTACATTGCTGTCGAAAATAATTACGCTCTTGCCACACCATGCTTACTGGAAGGACTTACTCTTTATCAAGAATCAAGTGATAGCACGAATGTTTCAAGAACGTATATGCAACTGGGGTTGACCAGTTACGTATTGCAGTACTTTGAAGATGCAGTAAAAAACTTTTACCTTTCACTTAAATACAAAGAATATCCAACCTCCAGCTATTTAATGGCATTGTCTTATTTGGAATTAAATAAACCAGATGAATCTAAAAGATATTTTGCTCGCGCCATCAAACAATTTAAAAAAACCAATGACGATAAAAGTTTAAATGAATGCTATAGTTATTTAGGAAAACTTTACACTCAAACAGAACAGCTGGATTCTGCATTTTATTACCTGAACCTTTCCATAGATAATAGAAAGAAAGCTGGAAATACAAGTGACCTCAATAGACCTTATGCTCTCATTGCAGGGTTGTATTTAAAAACTAATGATGTTGAAAATGCCATTAAATTTGCCGAAGCTAGTTTTAAAAACATTAAAAGCGGAACAGATTTAATAAGTTCAATTGAATCAACCAAAACTTTGAGCCAAGCCTATGCAAAAAAGGGTAATTACAAAAGGGCTCATTATTATTTGGAATTGTATAATGAATTCAATAATAAATACATTAAAGGAAGTACGAAGCAGAAAGTTGCAGAACTGCAAAGCAAGTTTGATTTTGAGAAACAAATGAACGAAGAGAAATTAAGGCAACAAAAAGACAAAGAAATTTCTAATCAAATAATTCAAAAAGAAAAAATTCTTAGAAATTCATTTTTAGGTGGCTTCATTTTATTGATGTTATTGCTTTTCATAACTTATAATCGGTATAAAATCAAGCGAGATGCATCGCATGCATTGCAAGAAAAAAACAACATCATTTCTGAAGAAGTTAAGCGATCTGATAATTTACTATTAAACATATTACCACCACAAGTTGCAGACGAATTAAAAAATAAAGGGCATACAGAGGCGAAGCACTTTGAAGAAGTAACTGTAATGTTTACAGACTTTAAAGACTTCACAAAAATATCCGAGAAACTTTCTCCTAGTGAACTGGTAACAGAAATTGACACCTGCTTTAAAGCATTTGATAAGATCATCAGTAAATACAACATTGAAAAAATTAAAACCATTGGCGATAGTTATATGTGTGTTGGTGGATTGCCGGAGCCAAACAACACACATGCATATTCCGTTGTTCGTGCTGGAATAGAAATGCAAGAATTTATGCAAGAGCAGTACAAACATTACAAAAAAAATAATAAACAGGTTTTTGAAGCAAGAATTGGAATTCATACCGGACCGGTTGTAGCGGGAGTTGTTGGCTTAAAGAAGTTTCAATACGATATTTGGGGTGACACGGTAAATACTGCAAGTAGAATGGAGAGCTCAAGTGAAGTAGGCAAAGTGAATATTTCAGAAAGCACTTTTGCACTTTTAAAAAATCATCCAAAACTGACTTTTGAATCGCGCGGTAAAATTAGCGCCAAAGGCAAAGGTGATATTGCAATGTACTTTACTGCTTTAGTATAAATGAACATTATACTCAGTTTTAACATTAATCAAATATTGAAATAGTTTCAGTTTATTAACTTTACACTTTTAAAATTGTTATTGTATTTCATAACAACACTATCTCATAAAATAAATTGAACGCATATTATTTAATCGTTTACGGCACGCCACTTCTTATTCTGTATGCATATAGGGCACTACACATAACCAGTAAAGAGTGGAATAAATCTACCAAGTGGCCTGCAAGAGTATTGTTTCTTTTGGCCTCCATTATTGTTTATGCAAGCACTACCTATATAGCTGTAAACAGAGATACCTATAGAGAGAATGATTTATTAATGGACTATGCATTAGTTGGGGCCATTACCTTGTCAATCACATTGGTTTGCATTGCCCTTTTTCAATTAATGGCAGATTTAGTATTGCTAGGAAGAAGCATTGTATTCAACACAAATTCTAAACGGAACAATGGAAAAACACTAAGCAGAAGAACATTTCTGAATAAAACTGCGTTGGCAGTTGGTGGTGTTATGCTTGGTTCTTTTTTGTGGGGAACCACTAAAGGAAAATTTGGATGGAGAATTATTAAAAATAAACTAGCATTCGATAATTTACCTCTGTCGTTTGATGGATTGAAAGTGGTTCAAATATCTGATTTGCACCTAGGCAGTTTTCACAAAAATTTTGAACCCTTAAAAGAAGCCATAGAGTTAATCAATGATTTGAAAGCGGATTACATCGTTTTTACTGGTGATTTAATTAATGAAAATCCGGATGAAGCAAAGCCCTGGATTAATATATTAAAACAACTAAAAGCAAAGCAAGGTAAGTTTGCCGTTTTAGGAAATCATGATTATGGCTGGGGAAGAATTAGTGAAGACGACAAAATCAGAAACAGCAAAAGTGTTACCCAGATTATAAGGGAGATGGATTTTCAAGTATTGTTGAATGAGCACCGGGTCCTCAAACATAAAGGAGAAAAAATTGCATTGGTTGGCGTAGAAAACTGGGGTTATTCTGAAGAAAACTGGTTTCCCACCAAGGGTGATTACAAAAAATCTGTTGAAGGAATGGAAGACGTACCATTCAAGATTTTACTTAGCCATGATCCTACTCACTGGGATCATCAAATTTTAGATAAAGAATCCGTAGACCTCACTCTTGCAGGGCATACCCATGGTGGCCAAATGGGAATCAGCATTCCGGGCTTGGGAGAATATAACATGGCCAAAATGTTTTATGATAGAAGTGCCGGTTTATATTCTGAAGGAAAACAACACTTATATGTAAACCGAGGTTTGGGTTATTTAATTTTTCCGGGACGTGTAGGAATGCCACCAGAAATAACTTTGCACGTTTTAAATAAAGCTTAATATTAATCGTAAAAAAATATCAATTGGTTGAAAAGAAAAAAAGACATTAGTACATTCGAAGACATAAAATTACTCGTTAATAGGTTCTATGATAAAGTGAGTAAAGATGAAACCATCGGTTATATTTTTAATGAAGCCGCCAATGTAAACTGGGATAAACACCTTCCAATAATGTACAGTTTTTGGAATTCTCTGTTATTTGGAAAAGCCGACTACAAGGGCAACCCCATGCACAAACACATAGAACTCAATAAATCCATTCCATTAACAAAAGAACATTTTAGCAGCTGGATACATTTATGGAAATTAACTGTGAATGAAAACTTTGAAGGACAAAAGGCCAATGAGGCAATTACCAAGGCAAGTTCTATAAAAAATATAATGCAAGCAAAAATATCGCAGCTATGAATATAATTGAGGAGATAAAATTAGATCCGGACAAACCAAACATTCTTTCAATTCAAAAAACAAATAAAATCAATTTAATGGCCGTTGGTTTACTTCAAAACCAAATGCTTAAAAAGCATAAAACTCAAATACCTACTTTACTAACAGTACTCAAAGGCGCCATTACCTTTTACATTAATAATGAATCCATGCATTTGGGTGCATTTGACACATTACAAATACCTGTAAACACAGAGCATGAAGCGAAAGGTATGGAAAGCGAAAACGTGTTTACATTAATGCAGGAGAAGTAGATTCTATGCCCAAAACTGTATATCGCATATACGTTATTGAATTATCTAAAAAAGTATTTACTGAAAGTGCGAAATTTAGAAATGCCAACCCGCAATTTAATGGTGCACAACAATGCTTATATGTAGGCATGACCAGTAAAACTCCAAAAGAACGGTTTGCACAACACAAAACAGGTTATAAAAATAAAAAAGGGCATAAACTTTCATCTAACATTGTACAAAAATATGGTATGTATCTAAGGCCTAGCTTATATAATCACATTGAACCGATTAGCAGCAGAGCCGAAGCATTAAAAATGGAAGAACGACTCGCCTGGGATTTGCGCAAACAACAATATGCCGTTTGGTTTAATTAGGAGATTCTATCTTGATTATTCTTAATACATCCAAGAATTAAACTTTTATCATTTACATTCGTCTAAGAACTTAACTAACCTAATTTCAATAGATATGCTTCTTTTCAAAAGATTATCTCGCTCTACCTGGGTTCTTATTTTAATTTCACTTATTGTTTCAATAGCTGCTTGTAAAAAAGACTCAGACAATACAGATCCATTAGCAGAACTCAACCTACCAAGTACTCCTTACGATTATGAAAATATTGTGTTTCCTGATCATTATTTAACTAATGATTTTCCTGCCGGCTTTCCGTTTCAATTCGCAGCAATGGAAAGCGACAATACTCCTTTAGATAATCCAACTACAAATGAAGGAGCAACCTTGGGAAGAGTGTTGTTCTATGATAAAAAGTTAAGTGCCAACGGAACCATATCGTGTTCATCTTGCCACAAGCAAGCAAATGGGTTTTCTGATGATAAAGTTTTAAGTGATGGCTTTCAAGGAGGAAAAACAAGAAGACATTCTATGGGCATTGTAAATGCACGATTTTATGATACAGGAAAATTTTTCTGGGATGAACGTGCTGCAACCTTAGAAGACCAAGTATTAATGCCTTTTCAAGATGCTGTTGAAATGGGGTTAACATTGCAACAACTAGAACAAATTGTGCAAGATCAATTATACTATGCACCCTTATTTGCAGATGCGTTTGGAGATGAGACCATAAATGCGGATAGGATCTCAAAAGCACTGTCTCAATTTGTACGAAGTATAGTGAGTGTTAATTCTAAATATGACCAAGGAAGAGTGTTGGTAAATAATCCGATACTTGATTTTCCTAATTTTACTGCAGAAGAGAATTTAGGAAAGCAATTATTTTATTCGCAGAACTTAGTTGCGCCTTCTTGTAATAGCTGCCACATGAGTGAGGCATTTGTTGCGCCACTGTTAGCACCCAATGGTACTACTATTGCAACTAATAATGGATTAGATTCTGTATCTACTTCCGATTTAGGTGTTTTTGAAACAACAGGGATAAATAACCAAAGAGGAAAGTTCAAAGTACCCTCATTAAAAAATATTGCACAAAGAGCACCGTTCATGCATGATGGAAGGTTTGCAACTTTAGAAGAAGTAATTGATCATTACAGCACCGGGATTCAAAACCACCCAACCTTACAACCGTTTTTAATTGATTCTATCGGAAATCCGGTTCAATATAATTTTACCAATCAAGAAAAAGCTACGCTGGTAGCATTTCTAAATACCTTAACAGACCTTCCGTTAACGGTAGATGACAAATTCAGCAATCCGTTCAATTAATATTCATTAAAAAACACCTGAATTCTTCATCATATAAATCGTATATTTAACTATTCTAAATTTTAATAAATCAAAAATGAAAAAATACATTTTAAGCCTCTCTTTTGTTTTGGCATTTGCTTCTTATAGCGTACATGCTCAAACGGAAGAAACAGTAAGTACAGAAGAAACAGTAAAAACTATGCAAGTGGTAGAAGCTAGTTGCGGTACTTGTAATTTTGGACTAGAAGGTTCAGGTTGCAGCTTAGCTGTAAAGATAGATGGTAAAGCTTACCCTGTCGATGGAGTAGACTTTCATGCACTAGGTGATGCGCATGCAGAACACGGACTATGTAATGCAACCAGAGTTGCAGAAATCAATGGAGAAATAAAAGATGGAGTTTATATGGCATCTTCTTTTAATTTAATGCCGGTTGGAACAAAAATACCTGCAAAAGTAAAAGCGGCTAAAAAAGGTTGCGCCCCATCATGCAAGAAAAAATGCAGTGGAAGCAAAACAAAAGCAGAGAAAAAAGCTTGTACAAAAGAATGCAAAAAGGATTGCTGCACTTCTTAAAGTAAACCTTAAAATAATAGAAAACCCTGTATGTCTTGCATGCAGGGTTTTTTTATTACCTACCAATTACAACTTTAAAATTTTCCTAGTGCCATTCTAATAAATTCACCTTCAATTGAACAACATCATATTCGCAGTAATTATTAGTCTGTTTTTAATTTAGTACATTGAACATTCACTTTTTAATTTTTTTATTTCTCATTTTTAAAAACGAAACATTATGAAAAAAAATTTGATTTTAGTATTTGTATTGGCAGCATTTATTGCAATGCCAGTTTTTAGTCAGGCCCAAAATTGGTCAGCTGAACAAAAGGAAGTTTGGACCGCAGTGAACAGTTGGTGGGATAATGCCAGAGCCCAAAACGCCAAAGCATTAAACGATATGGCTCACAAAGATTATAAAGGCTGGGGATTTAATGATGCGTTTCCAAGCAGCAAAGCGGATTTAGAGTATTGGGTAACCAATTTAATGCCTAAAAGAAAAACACTTCACACCAGCTTAAAACCATTGGAAATACTCGTTAATGGAAATACCGCTGTCCTTCATTATTATTATTCAGAAATTAGAATGAAAGATGGAAAAGAAGAAAACGTTTCAGGCAGATGGACGGATGTATGGATTAAAGAAAATGGCAAATGGATGCTTTATGCGGATAGCGGAGGAGAAATTAAGAGTAACGATTAATACTATTTAAAAAATGCAGTTAAAATTTTAACTGCATTTTTCATTTCAATTGCTTTTTAGCCTTTTTACTTCCGGCATACATCTCGTATTTCACCAAGCGAGATTCCAAACCCGCATTATACAGCTTAATTTTTCTGGAAGGTCGCAAACCCACATGCTTTATTGCTTCTAAATTGGAAGTGATGAACCATGCATCTGTATTTGGATATGATTGTTTTAATGTATCGCCAATATTTGCATAAAATGTTTCCATTTCAATATCTAATCGCTCACCGTAAGGAGGATTAAAAACCATGTGCAATTTTTTATCGTTTTGCTTTTTGGTTTTAAAGAAATCTCTGTTCGAAATGCTCACATACTCATCAACTTTTGCATTCACCACATTATCCATTGCTTTTTCTACTGCACTGGGCGCCTTATCGTAACCAATTATTTTATGATTAAATTCTCTTTGCTTTTTAATCATTGATTTTTCAATCACTTCAAAAAGATCTAAATCCCAATCTGGCCAACGCTCAAATGCAAATTCTTCTACCAACATGTTTGGTGCCATATTGCAAGCAATCATTGCTGCCTCCACCAACATGGTTCCACTACCACACATAGGGTCCAAAAAATCACACTCACCATCCCAACCAGAAAGCATAATTAAACCGGCAGCCAACACTTCGTTTATGGGTGCAATATTAGTTGCTGTTTTATATCCTCGTTTATGCAAAGATTCACCAGAACTATCTAATGATATAGTACACTGATTTCGATCTATGTGCACATTAATTTTTAAGTCGGGCAAATCCAAGTCTACATTAGGTCTTTCACCTGTATCATCACGAAATTTATCTACAATGGCATCCTTCGTTTTTAATGCAATAAATTGAGAATGATTAAACAACTCAGAATGAACTGTGGCACTTACCGCCAGTGTTTTTGAGTTGTCCATATATGCATCCCAGTTCATGGCATACACATTATCATATAAGTCTTGCTCATTCCTCACTTTAAATGAATGGATAGGTTTTAGTATTTTCATGGCAGTACGCAATCCTAAATTGGCCTTGTACATAAATCCTTTATCACCAACAAAACTCACGCTACGAATTCCCTTCTCAATATTCTGAGCACCAAGTTTAAGCAACTCTGCCGCTAGCAAATCCTCAAACCCATATAGGGTTTTGGCAACCATTTTAAAATTCTCTTCCATTACTCTTTAATCAAAGTGCTTATCTAAACTTGTTCCTTTGAAAACAAATGGTTCTGTACCATTCTTAATTCACCATAATTATACTTTCCATCCAACAAAGAATACACCCCACCAATATTACCAGATTTATTCGCTTTAAATGCTTCGCTAATTTCAATAACCGCGTCAGCTGTTAAGAATTTTTCTATAGAAAATTCTCCTGCACCAATTCCCTTGGCAATGTGACCCAATATTGTACTCTCTGTTAAGTCCCTAATTTTTGCAATCTCTTTTGCATCCTTCCCTTCTTTTAATAAAGCGTACGTTTTTTTATACGTTTCTCCTTTCGCCTGTTTCTTTCTTTTCTTTCCGCTCTTATTACTTTTATTTTTGGGGTTTTCTTCTGCTTTCTGTTTAGCATCCTCAATCATTGAGGTTCTTTCCCTAACTCTTTTTTCAATCAATTCAGAAACCTTTTTAATTTCTTTATTCTCTATAACACAGCTCGTAATATGCATCGCCTTATCCATATTATGTAATGCCTGCATCATTAA
>JABDLV010000013.1 GCA_013001815.1 Bacteroidia bacterium | reverse complement strand
CATCCGATATTTCCAGTTCCATTTGATTTTGTTCCAAGGTACCTTTTAATATGTCTAATTGAAGAGTAACAATTTGCTTAATATCTTCTCTGCTAAGCGGATTAAACATAATCGTTTCATCTACACGATTTAAAAATTCAGGTCGAACAGATTTTTTTAATTCTTCAAATACTTTTGTTTTGGTACTGGCAATTATTTCTTCAGCATTTCCATTGCTCATGTTTGCAAACTCTTCTTGTATAATATGTGCACCAATGTTAGATGTCATAATAACTATGGTGTTTTTAAAGTTTGCTGTTCTTCCTTTATTATCTGTTAAACGGCCATCATCTAGTACTTGTAATAAAGTATTAAAAACATCCGGGTGTGCTTTTTCTATTTCATCTAATAGAATAACAGAGTAGGGGCGTCTTCTAACCGCTTCGGTTAATTGGCCGCCTTCATCATAACCTACATATCCTGGAGGTGCACCCACCAAACGAGAAACAGTATGACGTTCCTGATACTCACTCATGTCAATACGAGTCATGCTCTTATCATCATTAAACAGGTAATCTGCTAAAGCCTTTGCCAGTTCTGTTTTTCCAACACCTGTTGTGCCTAAAAATATAAACGAACCAATTGGTCTTTTTTCATCTTGTAATCCTGCACGGCTTCTACGAACAGCGTCTGCTATTGCTTCTATAGCGTCATCTTGCCCAATTACACGTTTGTGTAATTCATCTTCCAGATTCAATAATTTTTCTCTTTCACTTTGCAGCATTCTGGTAATAGGTATACCTGTCCAACGGGCAACCACACCGGCAATGTCTTCTGAATCTACTTCCTCTTTTAGCATAGAGCCACCCAACTGCATCTGACTTAATTGCAATTTAAGTTCATCTAATTTTTCTTGTGCTTCGGTAATTCTTCCATATCGTATTTCGGCTACTTTACCTAAGTCACCGGAACGTTCTGCCTGGTCTGCTTCTAATTTAAACTGTTCAATGGCCTCTTTCATGTTTTGAACTCCATCAACCAATTCTTTTTCCTGATCCCATTTCGCTTTAATTTGCAGTCTTTCTTCGCTAAGTGTACTGAGCTCTTCATTGATTTTGCTCAATTTTGCTTCATCCTTTTCACGCTTAATATCTTCCCGTTCAATTTCTAATTGCATTATTTTACGTTGCACCTCATCTAACTCTTCAGGCACGCTATCCATCTCTAAACGTAGCTTTGCTGCTGATTCATCAATTAAATCAATTGCCTTATCCGGTAAAAATCTATCTGAAATATAGCGCTGAGATAATTCCACTGCAGAAATTATTGCCTCATCTTTTATTAATACCTTATGATGGTTTTCGTACTTTTCTTTTAGTCCACGCAAGATGCTAATTGCATCTTCTGTATCCGGTTCATCTACATACACTGTTTGAAAACGTCTTTCCAGAGCTTTGTCTATTTCAATGTATTTTTGATACTCATTTAAAGTGGTTGCACCAATAGCCCTTAGCTCGCCTCGTGCAAGTGCAGGTTTCAAAATGTTCGCAGCATCCATTGCACCTTCTCCTTTACCGGCACCAACTAAGGTGTGTATCTCATCAATAAACAATACAATTTCACCATCTGCAGAAATCACTTCTTTAACTACAGATTTTAATCTTTCTTCAAACTCTCCTTTATATTTTGCTCCGGCAACTAAAGATCCCATGTCTAATGAGAATATGGTTTTGCTTTTTAAGTTTTCAGGTACATCTCCATTAATAATTCTATGCGCCAAACCCTCTGCTATAGCGGTTTTACCAACACCTGGCTCACCAACTAAAATTGGGTTGTTTTTGGTTCTTCTTGATAGTATTTGTAGAACACGTCTTATTTCTTCATCACGACCTATAACTGGATCTAACTTTCCTGAGTTTGCAAGGTCGTTAAGATTACGTGCGTATTTATTTAGGGAATTATATGTTTCTTCTGCACTGGCCGAAGTAACATTACTTCCTTTTCTTAATTCGGTGATTGCTTGTTTTAAGCCTTTTGCATTGATGCCATTATCTTTTAATAGTTGCGCAACTTTCTCGTTTCCTTTTAATAAGCCAATAAGCATGTGCTCAATGGTTACAAAGTCATCCTTCATTTTTTTTGCAGCTTCCATTGAATTGGTCAGAGCTTTTTGCGCATCATGAGTTAAGTGCACTTGTCCGCCACTTACTTTCGGATATTTATTTATCAACTCATCCACTGATGACTGGATGTGCTGAACATTTACATTTAATTTTTTAAGTAAATAAGGAATGACATTTTCATCAACAGATATCATTGCACTAAACAAATGTGCGGTATCTATACTTTGATGACCATGTGTTGTTGCAAGGGTATTTGCTTGTTGAATTGCCTCTTGCGATTTTATGGTGAATTTTTCGAAGTTCATTTTCTTGGTTTTTGAATTCAGTTTATTAACATCCAAAATTGAACCAAGTCAATTTTGAACCTATTTATCTGAATTTATGGCAGTTTTTGACCGTTTTAAGTGCCAAAATTACCTGTTCTGTGGATTGGTCAATTAGTTGTACTTGGTAAGATTATCATGCAAAAGTTTAAACGAATTCTTAGAACTACTGCTCTCATTTGCTTGATGTTGCTGGCATCCGTAGGTATTGGACTTACTGGTGCTGCACCTGTTTACCCAAAAGATAGAGATGCTTTAAGCGAAAATAAAGTGGAACAAGAGCAAGAAGAGACGGATGAGCAATTGTTTGACCTAAACAAGAAATTCTGAGTAATAAGTTTTAATAATTGTTAGAAAGATACCCGAATGTGGGTATTGGATGTAATAGTCAAGTTTTTATATTTCGCCTACCTATAAGGCTAAATAAAACTACTTTTCAATAGAAAGTCTTAAGGGTATTAAGGCAAGCTGCATGGGGTTTGCAGCTTGCTGTTTTATCATTGCTGTGTTTAATCGGAGTTACCAAACCTGCTTAAATTTAAATACATCAAGTTTTTTGTGAAACAGAAGCAGTAGTCCCATTGCCCAAATTAATGAAGATGGTAAAGCGGCACCAACACCCAAAGGAGCAATCCCAATAAAAAATAAGATTCCTGCGAGCAAAGCAAATTTTAGAAACTTGTGTTCAAAAAATAAAAGAATAACAATGCACAATTGACTAAAAGCGATAGTTAACACTACAACAGTTATGTGTTCACTAAAGAAGCCGTTTATGATGTTATTATAAAAGGGTAAAAGGGCAAATCGGGTATAATCCAAATATACTTCAGGGGTTTTTATGGCTGTTATTGCATTTGTGACACTTGCCCAGCCAAATAACAAAATATACAACAATCTTGAAAAGTTTGGTTTTTTCCATGCTAAGAGGAGCATTGCAATTGCAACCACATTTGAAATAATGTAGGGAGCTAAAAATTCAGATTCAATAGACATGCTTAAATATAGCTATAGCAGATATACCAGAATATGTTCTAAATCATTTGGCTTTATTCCTGTGCTTCTTTAACATTTAACTAAATCTTAGCCTACTTATCCCAATATGTGAGCGAATTTATTGTTAAAAAGTATAGGGTAGATGGCTTAAATAATTGCTTTAAGCTAAATACCTTTGCCTTTCGAAAAGTAGAACTAGATTAAATACAAAGCAATATGAGAAAGTACTTATTAATACCAATTTCAATTTTGTTCACCCTATCTGCATGTAACCAGGCAGAGATAGATAGAATGACAAGCCAGAATGATTCATTAAGAACAGTTATAAATCAAGGGGATGCCTCTTTAAACGATTTGCTGGCCTCTTTTAATGATATAGAAGCCAATTTAGATTCTGTTGCAGCTAAGCAGGGAATCATTACAAAAGATATGGATGCCAGCGGAGAATTAAAAAGAAGCGCTGCAGACAAAATTAATGCTCAAATAAATGACATTAATGCCTTAATGAACGAAAACAGAAAGAAAATTTCTGAATTAGATCAGAGGCTAAAAAAATCTGGCAGGTCAAATTCGCAGTTGAATAAGAGCATAGCGCTATTGAAAAATAGAATTGAGTCTAAAGACAAAGAATTATCTGAATTAAACGAACAATTAACAACGCAAAGCAAACAAATTGTTCAGTTAACAGGTTCCGTTGATTCGTTAAGAATTGCCGGTGAGGAAAAGACTGCAATTATTGAAGAGCAAACAGCGGAAATGAATACTGCCTATTATGTTGTTGGTGACAACAAAGCATTAGCTGAAGCAAAAGTAATTGATAGAACCGGTGGATTTATTGGTATTGGAAGAACAAGTAGTTTAAGTGAAAATATTGACCACAGTAACTTTACAAAAGTTGACGTTACTAATATTAAATACATTCCTGTGCATGGTAAGAAAGTAAAGCTTATAACTAAGCATCCATCAGATTCTTATTCATTGGAGTATGACGAAAGCAATGATGAAATGGTAAAAGGAATTGCAATTACCAGCGAAGAACAATTTTGGAGCGTATCTAATTACTTAGTAGTCCAAAAAGACTAAATAAAGAAGACTTAAATTCTATAGGCTAAACCGGTACGATAAGTACCGGTTTTTTGCTTTCATTCAGTATGTGATCTGTACGTCCACCTGCAATTAAGTAGTCTAATCCCTGCCTGTTGTGCGTAGTAATTGCTATTAAATCAGGACTATGGTTTTCACTAAATTGAAGTATGCCATCATATTCATGATTTGCACTTTCTATGTGCATATCGCTTACAATAGAATCGTATTTCTTCTTTAATTGTCCCATAGATTTTTTTCTATTTACCGCATGGTCACCAGCTTGTGGTGTATCAACATATAAGAAAGAGAGTTTAGACTTAAACTTTTGTGCAAATCCTAATACAGAATCCACGGCACCATGACTCTCCGGTTCAAAATCTGAAGCAAATAATATATTATTGAACTCTACATTCTCTGGTGGCGTTTTTAATGCAAGCACTAACAACTTTGATAAACGAATAACTTTTTGTTCAATGGTGCCTGTTATGTATTCTTTAATACCCGAACTACAATGGGTATTCATAACCATCATATCGCATTCTAATTTTTTTCCAAATTGAATTATGTCATCTGCGCTAAAATCATGTGCTAAGTGGGATTTGGCATTCACGTTTTCCCGTTCTGCCATTTTCTCCAATAAATGTAGTTCGTCTAATGCATAATCAAGAAGCTTTTGCTCCTCAGGATGATGTTTGTCGTTAATGTCTAACAAAGAGGACCAATCTGATGCAGTGTCAGCAGAGTGAAGAAAGTCCACTGAAGCACCAAATTTCTTTGCAATTTGTAAAGCAGTTTCTGCCGAAAGACTTGCGCAGGGTGAAAAGTCTGTGGGTACAAGGATCTTTTTCATAGCAGATTAATTTTAATTAAATGTATTTACTTCATAAGCTTTAAACTATGATATTTATTGGTTTATTATATTTTTACTAGCACTAATTTAATATTACGGATATTTTCCCTTACAAGTCATACCCGAAATTGGGTATATATGCTACCTAAAATATTCATATATTAGAGTAACAGAATTTTTAATTATTTTTTTATGTCAGATTGGTCAAATGAACACATGGCTGAGTTTCTGAAAAACTCCCCTGATTTACTATGTATCGCAAATGAAGATGGATACTTTATTGAATTAAGTGACAACTGGGAAGACATAATGGGTTATACTATTGATGAACTTAAATCTAAACCCTACACTGCATTTATTCAAGAAGATTTTGTTCAATCTACAAATCATCTAAAAGATAACTGGATGAAGAAGAGAGATGTATTTACCAGTTTTGAGAATGTTTACATAACAAAAGGCGGTGGATTGATAAGAATTTCTTGGAGAGCAACAAAATATATTGATGGATTAACGTATGCTATAGGACGAGAAATTACACATGAAATGTGGGGACACGCAAATGAAGGCCATGCGGCAAAATAGTAATACTAGAAGCATATTGAAGAGATAATCATTTTACCCATTTAAACCCTGACAAAACCCTATTGGGAAAAACCCTGCATTTAGTGCAGGGTTTTTTTGATATTAAGTCTTTCCTTTATATTTGCGGGCCTATGCAAATCAAAAATATTTGGGTACGAATATTACTCATATTTTTAATCTTAGACACAGGCTATTCCTTTGTTCAGCACTATCATCAAAAACTGGATGGAGATGTTGTTGGAATTGTACTACCGGTTGTAGATTGTCAGCCTGTTTTAGAAGACCCATTTGGTTTATCTGTACTGTTGGAAAATGAATCTTATGCTGGAACCAATAGGTACTTTGCTCATAAAATTATGTATGAATACATGAGGGGTGCTCCTCTGTTGCTGCAGTATTTTGTTGAACCAGTTACTAGTTTGTATTTATCAGCAGGAATTATAAAAATAATATTACAAGTGCTGTTAATTTATTTGCTTGCTGTTTTTATTACCGGTAAGACTCATTTAAAGTCAAAAGAACTGATTATTGCCATGGTGTTAATAGCTCCATTTTTTCAGGCAACCGGTTATCACGAATACTTTGGAATTATTGATAATTCAATTACCTATGCCTTGTTCTATGCTGTTGGCAATGTACTCGTATTGCTCTTTTTTCTGCCGTTCATTTTAAAGTATTTCCACAATAGACAACTTAAATTTGGGGTTCTATATTACATGTGGTTGCTTGCTTTGAGTGTTGTTATATCGTTTCACAGCCCAACCAATTCTGGCTTTATTTTAGTGATGTGCCCATTAGTATTGATGAGCTTTTTTTATGATGGAATAAAATCAAATAAGGCAAAGTTATTCATTGATAATTTGTTAAATGGCCTTAAGGGCATACCGACAGCCATCTTAATCATTTTTGTTTTTATTGGACTGGTTAGTTTGTATTCATTTTACATTGGAACGTTTAACTCACAAAATAAGTGGACGGATGTAGCTATTACAGATAGATACATTTCTCTGGTTAAAGGATTATGGCAAATTGTGACATTCAAATTTGGGCATTTTTTATTCTTTGCTTTGCTAGCTTTTAATTTGTTATTGGTATACAAAGCTGAAAAAGGAAAGGAGAGAAGTAAGTTTTTTAAACTGACTGCTTTACTATTAGTGTTTGCTCTTATATATACATTGTTGTTGCCTTTGGGTGGATTTAGAGATTACAGACCATTGATCATTCGTAGAGATACATACATGCCGGTTTTATTTGCATTTATGATTTTATATGGGATGTCTACATTGTATATAATTAAGTATCTGAAAGGTTCAATAAAAAAATTACAGCTTGTCTTGGTTGCATTGCTCTTAGTTGTGCTAACTGCAGCAGATAGTTTTAAACCCGAAATGCATCATTGTGAAAAAGACCTATTGTATTTAATAGCAGAATCAAAGAAGAAAGAGATTATTCTGCCGGGAAAATGCACTGTATTGAGTTGGGGTACAAAGTATACATTCAGTGCAAGCGAAAATGCAGCAAAACTTCTGCTGCATTGGAATATAATAGAGGAACCGAAACGTTTTAAGTTTCAGCCTTAGATTAAAGCATTCGTTTTATCATTCTCAGTTTATGAGAATATTTTTTGTTTCCTTCTCTGTAAATTCCGTATTGATCAATGTTGTCAATTCTAACTTTACCGCTTGCATGAATAATTCTATCCGGTGATAACAGTATACCAACATGATTAATATTTCCTTCCTCATTATCAAAGAATGCCAGGTCCCCGGCATGCGTTTCATCCAGTAAATGAATATCCTTTCCTTGTTCTGCTTGCAATGACGAGTCTCTTTTAAGGTTTATACCGCTCATCTTGTATACCATTTGTGTTAGGCCGGAGCAATCAATACCAAAAGGACTTCGGCCGCCCCATTGGTAAGGTGCATTCAAGTACATCAATGCATTTTCAACAATCATTTTACTGCCATTTTTTTCAGATGTATTTCTTGCTTCACCATCAAAAGTATATTCAGTGCCGGCAATTTTACCTCTGCCGGATGTTAGAGAGGGGAGATTTGAGCCAAAAACAATTGTGGTGAATTGACCATTTATTTCGACCACCTGAATAAGATCAAAAGCGGTAAGCACATTACTTTTACATAATTCCTGGAATTCTGTAATGAGTATTTTTTCGTACTGAGAGGTTAATACCCAGCCTTTGTAATGGTCGGGTTCTGTTTGTATTTGTGTCCAGTCACCACGCTCTTCTAAGCAAGAAAAATGCTCACCAAAAAGAATTTGAGAAACAACTTCACTGCGATGTGAAGGTTCTGACATGAGTGGAATAACACTCAAGTTACAAATACCGTGTTGTGACATTCGTTTTTGTTATGCCAGTTCTATAACCATTGCGCTTGCGCCACCGCCACCATTGCAAATGCCTGCTGCTCCAACTTTACCACCTTGTTGCTTAAGTACATTTATTAAGGTAACAATTATTCTTGCGCCAGAGCAACCTAATGGGTGACCTAATGAAACTGCACCACCATGTACATTAACCTTTGCTGCGTCAATCTTCATTTCTTTATTATTTGCTAGCGCTACAACAGAGAAGGCTTCATTAATTTCAAAAAAGTCAATTTGCTCCATGTTCATATTGGCTTTCTTTACGGCCAATGGTAATGCTTTTGCCGGTGCAGTAGTAAACCATTCAGGTGCTTGCTGTGCATCAGCATAGCTAATTATTTTTGCCAGGGGAGTTGCACCCAATTCCTTCATTTTTTCTTCGCTCATTAATACTACAGCTGCCGCTCCGTCATTCAATGTACTTGCATTTGCTGCCGTAACAGAACCGTCTTTTTTAAATACAGGACGAAGTGCTGGGATTTTTTCAAACTTCACATTCTTGTATTCCTCATCTTCTGCAAATTCAATTGGATCTCCTTTTCTTTGAGGAATAGATACCGGCACGATTTCATTTTTAAAATATCCTTTATCATACGCAGCTGCTGAGCGCTTGTATGATTCAATAGCGTAAGCGTCTTGATCTTCACGGCTAATGTTGCAATCTGTTGCACATAATTCCGCTGCGTTACCCATATGATAGTCGTTGTAGACATCCCATAGTCCATCTTTGATTAAACCATCTGTTAGTTGTGCATGTCCCAATTTAAAACCGGCTCTGGATTTTTCTAAGTAATGTGGCACAGCACTCATATTCTCCATTCCGCCTGCAACCACAACGTCACTATCGCCACACATTATACTTTGTGCTCCAAACATAATGGCTTTCATTCCACTTGCACATACTTTGTTAACTGTTGTGCCTGGAGTCGTATTTGGTAGCCCTGCAAAAATGGATGCTTGTGTTACCGGTGCCTGTCCAAGATTGGCAGACATTACATTGCCCATAAACACTTCATTAACTTCTTCCGGTTTTATGTTTGCTTTTTCTACAGCTGCTTTTATAGCAGTAGCACCTAATTTAGTTGCGGGAATTCTAGACAAAGAACCATTAAAGCTTCCTATTGGAGTTCTAACAGCGGATACGATATAAACGTTTTTCATAGTTCTGATTTATTTGCTGCAAAATTAGTAATTTATTAAGAGTTCAAAAGCATGTGAAAAGGCATGAATATGCCCTATTCAAAGGTGTTTTCCAATAAATGTAATTCTGTATCATCTATCCAAAATGCGTTTTTCTCCGGATTCCAAAAGTATGTTGAAACAGACTTAACTTTATCTAAATCGGGTACTGCAAATAGAATTTGAACTTGTCGCCATTGATTGATTTCTGATACTAGATTAACCATACTGTAATGTGAGGAGGAATAGGTTCCATCTAACCAATCAATTTTAAAAACTAAATCAGTTTTTTTATTTCTGTCATTAAAATACAAATTTGATTTCCAGATGAATTCAACAAAGTTCTTGTTTGAGTGTATTTCATTGCCTGGTAAGATAATGTTAGCCGGAAACAATTTTTCCTTTTCAATTTTAGAAGAGTAGGGTGCAGTTAAATAAAAGGAAGAATCTCTAGAAAGCGTCTTGAACCAATCTCTTGTTGTGCAATAAGAACTATCAGGTTTATCTGAAATAATGGTTTCAATATTTCTTAAGCCGAGCACTTGCTCTAGTGGTTGGTTAGACATGTTCTCTTTTTTGAAAAGAGAAATCTTCCCATTACTATGCGTTCTTTTGATTTGATTTAGTATTTCAGGGTAAATAGCTGCTGTATGTGAAAGCAAGTACTGATTTTGTATTACAATATGCTCATGTGGCCACTCTAAAGCCATTTCAATATAAGGTCTTCTGTTTTTGTGTATGGTATATCCCTTGCGCTCCATAAGCATTAAAGGAGAATTGGTGCTGCTGGTGTTCAGGCAAAGCATTCTGGCATCTTTCTCAATACCCAAACTGTCTAAATACATTTCAGAGCCAGAAAAATTTCGTTTTTCTTTTTCAATATGGCTGGCATAGTAAACTTTGTTTCGTTCTGCGTGCAAATTACGTGCATCATAAATTGCCCAAAAGAATATAATCGTCAGTACCAATACAAAAACATTTTCCTTCCAGTACTCTTTTAGGTTGATGTGAGAAATAAACAAAATGAGTAACAGTGCAAAAGGAAGGTACAGTATGTCAATAAAGTAATAATCGTGGTTTACAAATTGCTTTTGTAATACAACAAAATAAAGAAAACCTGCTGCAAAAAACAGAATAAGCAATTCTAAAAAATTCTGTTGTAATTTATTTAGCTTATGATAAAACAATCGCACAAAGAACCACGTAGCTACACCAAATAATAAAAGATTTACGCCTTGGTTATAAATATGAAATTGCCATTTGGTGAAAATTACTTGAGATAGTTCAATAAATTCATCAAAACTTGTTGCCGGCATAAGCATGCCTAAAAACGCTGAACCGTACTTGCTGGTTAGGTAAGCCTGATATAACTGATTAACTACAAGGGCACCAATTCCCAAAGTCCAAATGATCAACGTGGGTAGTTTTTTTTGCTTGCGTATGGATAAGTAAATGTGATGTAAGAACATAGCTGCAAAGAATATGAAAAAGGGTTTTCGTATTCCGCTTGCAATGGTTATGAGTACAATGGCACTTAATAGAAAGGTAAAGTTGTTTTTTTCGAGATAGAACAAATAAAAGTAAACGGCACCACAGGCAAACATAAATGCAGGAACAGTAGGTAGAATGGCAGATTGGTAGTAAATGTAAATGGGCGAACAAGCCAATATCATTGTTAGTAGAAAACCAACTAGTGCCGGAATTTTTAAACGCCAGGTAATCAAATAAAGAAAAACTAGCGCAAGAACTGAAAGAACTATGTTAATGATTCGATAGGTAAGTGGCGATTCTAAGCCAAAAGGCATCATTATAGCCGCTGAAACATACTCTATTAACGGGAAGTCTACTGCAGTAATAGATGTTTCTAACTCTGTAGGAGCTTCTAAGTTTGGCATTAAGTTATACGTTTCCGGGTGCAGTATGTCTAAGTTGTTATTCACAAAACCCTTTACCAAAGCAAAGTGATCTGTTTGGCTCCAGGCATGCATGGCACTTGGGTAATTCTTTAACGTGTTGTTATGAAAAAAATAAGCAATGGCAGCCAGCATTATAAATAATACCAGTGCGTACCAAAACTTATTGGTGTAAAATACCCGCATTGTTCGTTTAATTAAACTTCAAAGCCAAGTTGAGCCTGTAGTTTGCGCGGAAGTTTAGGTAGATTATGTCTTTCAATTAAGAAAGTAGTTAGCTCAGAAATTTCTTTAAAGATGTAGTGCTTCATTAATGCACCCATTAAATAGTCTTTACCGGTACTGCCTCCGGTACCAATTCTGGTTCCAATCATTCTTTGCACCATGCTTACATGTCTGTAGCGCCATGTAGAAAGTAATTCATCTATATCAAGCAGGGAGTTAATTAGCTGAAATGGAGATTGCAGTAAAGGATAGTCTCTGTAAAGCATGATAAATAGTATTGCTCTATTTGCTTGAGGACTAAATCTTCTTTCTTCGTTTTTTTCGAATAAAACTTGTTTAATTCTTTTCAGATTATCTTCTTCAGACACTGCTAAACTTTTTTCATACAGGTTTACATAGTCATTCCAGAATGGGTGCTTATCAGATGTGGCTGATTCACTGCTATTGTACTCATCCCATAATTCATCTTGTTCAAAAAATGGAATTCTTTCCAGCCAGTCATTTATGAGCTCAATAAACGAAGCGTTTTTTTCTATAGACTTAATTCTTTCGGCATCTTCAGGTTTTAGCTGAGACAGATAGTACTTTTTCATGTGCCTTTCATCCATCTTTAATCCTAAGCTAGCTTCTAGTATTTTAAACTGTATGCTCTGAAAGCCTGAAGCAGGTCTTAACATATCTCTAAAATCTAAAAAGTCTAATGGAGTCATGGTTTCAATAATGCCCACCTGTTGCACTGCTAATTCTAAAATTTTAACAATGCGTTTTAATCGGTGCACCGCAATTTGCATATCAGGTGCATTGTCATTTATGCTCTTCTGCGAAAAAATATCCATTACAGAGCCTAGCTCGTAAATCACTTGCTTAAACCAGAGCTCATATGCCTGGTGAATAATGATAAAAAGCATTTCATCATGCGCATGCTTATTTACTTTATCACTCTCTAATTCTTGTGCATTTAGTATTTTATCTAAGCCTAAATAGTCACTATAGTAAACATCTTCTTTTGACATCCTTGAAAAATTTTTGGCAATTTATGAAATACTAGCGGATTTCTTCCCTCGTTATAAATAAGAGATTTAAGGCCTAAATTGGCGCTTTAATTTTATATTTTTGATTTAACATTAAATCGCAAAGAGAAATGAGTTTAGTTGAAAATATCATTGGTTACTTCAGTAAAAAGCAAAAAGGAGAAGACGTAAAAGCTCCTGAAGGACTTTGCCCTAATTGTTGGGGAAAACAAGAGTGGGATGGTAAATACATTCAATTGGCAGAAGAAAAGCAAATTGATGTGAATAATCATGCTGCAAATCATTCATTTATTAATGAGTTTGTAGTTTCTCATTTAGATGGAATTAGACTAAAAAAAGAAGAACAGTATTATCATTGTCCGACTTGTTCTGCAAAGTATCACGACCATAAAGAAGCATAGTGTTGAGTCCATTTAAAAATATGAATTCGCTTATTCTGTTCATTGCTTTTGCATGTTTCAGTTTGCAATCATTTTCACAGGATAGTTTTAATGAGGATGTATCGTTAATTAATACCGGTGAGCTTTCTTTTCCTTTGGCCGGAGGTGGAAATAGTGCAAAGAACATAGTGCACTTTACACTTAGCGGTGGTATAAGCCAATTGGTTTATAAGGTTGAGGGTTTGGATTCTGAGCAAGAGAAATATTTAAAGGATTTAAGAAGGGGTTTTTATATTCAATCAGATGCTTCTTATGTCCTTTCTGATTATTTCAGTGTTGGAGTTAAATATAATTTCCATAAATCTAAGAATGAATTAGCAGACGTGACATTTATGGATATAAATGGCAATACCATTGTAGGTTCAATTAGCAATGATATATCTATAAGTTTTATTGGGCTGGGATTGAATGGCAGGTTGCTTTCTGAAAGTGAAAAGAGCATTTTAAATGCAGGATTGGCTATTGGAACAATAAGTTATACGGAGGACGCAGAGCTTTTGGATAAAATTACGGCAGAAGGTAACGCAATTGGAATGTTGTACAACGTTGGTTATGAGTACGCGGTAAATGAAAGCTTTGGCCTTGGGTTTAATTTCAATTACTCTTTTGGCACCATAACCAATGTAAAACTTGATGGTGTAGAATTAACCGGGGAAGATGCTTTTAAAATTGGAACCGGAAGAATTCAATTAGGAATTATTGGATTGTTCCATTTCTAAAAACGAACAATTTGCAAGTCGTTAATTTTGTATCTGGCCTTAAAAAACTCCTTTACTCTTACTTCATTTCTTCTCTTTTGCGAATTGTATAATCCGTTTTTCCATCGAAGCATTAAAATTGGAGCAGTAAAAGTGGTATCAAAATCTGATTGCTGTGCTTTTGCAAACGCAATTTTGCTCAACTCCGGATAAATAGATTTTAATTCTAATTGCATAGCTATAAACATAGCGGTGTCTGAGTTTAGGCTGTCCAGTTTTGTTTGCAGTGCAGCTAAATCTTTAGTCTTTTCTTCTTGTGCCTGTTGATTTACCTCCAGAGTCTTTAAAATATTCAATTTAATTTCATTGGCAAATGCCACATTATCTTGTGGGGGTAAATCCATTTGAACCAGCTTTACAGTAGTGTTTGAGATACCGCTCTCAACTAATTTATTGGTATAAATTTTAATGGAGTCTTCCGAAATGTATTTTCCTACCATGTAAACCTTTAGGAGGTTTGTAGAGTCACTTTCTAACAGTTCCCATTTAATGCTCTGGTGATTTTCATTGTTAAACTCATCTTGTACAAAGTTCTTAACCAGTTTTTCTTGTTTATTTGTTTTTAATAGTTCGTATAAAATATTTCCACTGGGTATTATAATTAGCACTACAAACAGTGAAATGAATATTGTTGCTCTTCTTTTTTCTCTTAAGTCTACGTGTTCTTTGTATGGGAAACGAAGTGCTCTTACTATTAAGTAAGTGGATAATGCAATAAAGAATGAATTCAATAAAAATAAATAGAATGAACCCAGCGCGATTTCTGCATTACCATTTGCAATACCAAAACCTGCTACACAAAGTGGCGGCATTAAAGCAGTGGCAATAGCAACACCCGGTATAGCTGCACTCTGGTCCTTTCTGGAAACAGCTACAATACCCGCTATTCCTCCAAATAAACCAACCAATACATCTAATAGCGTAGGTTGTGTTCTGGCAACAATTTCTGAAGTTGTTTCGCCCAATGGAGTAATAACAAAATATAAGGCACTTACCACCAGGCTAATAAGAATAGCCAAGCCAAAGCTCTTAAGTGATGAAACAAGTAGAGAACGGTCATTAATTCCGACTGATAAACCAATACCAAGTATGGGAGACATTAATGGAGAGATAAGCATCGCCCCAATAATAACTGCAACAGAATTTTGATCTAATCCAATACTTGCCAAGAAAGTAGAGGCAAGCAACATCCAGCCATTAGAACCAACCAGTACTACGTTTTTTCGAACGCTGGTAATAGTTCCTTTCTTGTCTAAGCCAACGCGTAAATCAGTAACGTGTTTAATGAAGTCGCTTACACTGGTCATAAAACCACCGAACTGATCTTTTACGTTCTTAGCTTCTTCAGTTACTTTCTTTGCTTGTTGCTCGTTAGATATGTTTTTTTCTTCTGCCATAGGCAAGCCTTAGTTCGAAAACTAAATGTAGTAAATTGAATAAATTAAAGGCTTTGAGTAATACGAAATTAGCGAAGCACTTGTTACGCTTGCTTTTTATGCAATTCCAGTAAGGTAATTTCAGGTAGCATACCAACTCTGCCGGGATACCCTAAAAAGCCCAGCCCGCGGTTTACATATAAATATTGCTCAGCATGCTCATAAAGACCTGCCCATTCTTTGTAAAAATACTTTACCGGACTCCATTTAATGCCGGGTATTTCAACGCCAAATTGCGCACCATGGGTATGACCGCTAAAAGTGATGTCTATATGTTTAAAACGCTCAAGAATTTCGCCTCGCCAGTGCGAAGGGTCATGCGACAATAAGATGTTTACCGCACTTTGGTCTACATTTTCTGATGCCCGCGTTAAGTTTCCGTATTTAGGGAAGCGTAAATTTGCACTCCAGTTCTGTACACCAATTACGGTTATGCGTTCTCCATCTTTTTCAATATTCCGATGTTCATCCAACAATAAATCCCAACCCATTAGCTTATGAGCATTCACTAAGCGATCAAAATTATCTTGTTTATGTTGTTTGCTTGGCCAACGTACATAATCACCATAGTCATGGTTACCTGTAATGCTAAACACGCCATGTGTTGATGACAGTTGCTTAAGAATAGGAATATATGGTTCCACTTCATCAGCCTTGCTATTTACCAAGTCACCGGTAAATAAAATGAGATCTGCTTTTTGCTCGTTTATTAGTTCAACTGCATTCCTAAGGATTTTATCATTCACAAAAGAACCCGTGTGCAAATCACTTATTTGAACAATTTTCAATCCTTCAAAAACATCGGGCAAGTGGGATAGGTGCACTTTTTTTCTTTTTAATGATAGGTTAGAAGCACCATGTACCATGCCGTAAATAAGCGATAGAAAAGGAATACTAGCGATTAGCAAACCAATCTTTATTAAAAACTCTGAACGTGATATGCTAACAGTTTCTTTTGCAGTTTCTGCTGCATCGGGGCTTGGTTTTGAAAAGTACGTTTGACTAACATAACGTACCAACCTACCTGCATCATCAATAAACAAAAAGAGCAAAACAATAAGTTTGGATATCACCAGAATGACAAGGAATGAAATGCTATAAACCCTTAACCATTTCGGCCAGTTATTGATGTCACTTGAAAATAATGCTATTAGCAAAAGCACTGTGCACACAGAAAACACCCAATAAACTATATGTGTGTTTCTTTCTTGTGTAGCAGTTAGCCCTTTAGTCAGTGTTCTAACTCCATCAAACAAATAAAAATCTATTACAATGAATAGAAAAACGGCAATCAGTGCTCTTATTATCATCTATTTAAAAAACGCCTGTGTTTAAATAATTAGTATTAAGGGGAAAGTCTTTTTACTTCCCAGCTTTTATCATCTTGTAAAGTGTATACCAAGCGGTCGTGCAAACGGCTTAGTCTTCCTTGCCAAAACTCAAACCGGTTAGGTGTTAAGCGCAGTCCACCCCAGTTTTCGGGCCTTGGTACATCTTTCCCTTCAAACTTCTTTAAATAACTCTGCATATTTTGTTCCAATTCAGATCTGCTGTCAATTTGGCTACTTTGGTTAGATGCCCATGCACTAATTTGACTTGCTCTTGGTCTGGTGGCAAAATATTCATCCGAAGTCTTGGTGTCAACTTTACTTATTGTTCCTCTAATGCGCATTTGTCTTTGCAATTGTGGCCAAAAGAAATTGAGTTCTGTTTTGGGTTGTGCCAGCAGTTCAACCGCTTTGTCACTATTGTAATTCGTATAAAACACTAAACCTTCTTCATTGTATCCTCTTAATAATACAATGCGGGTAGAAG
>JABDLV010000007.1 GCA_013001815.1 Bacteroidia bacterium | reverse complement strand
AATTACCTGATACTGCAGGTATAACATCGTTAACCCAAACGCCATTAGATAAAATATCCACATGCAATTCACCCATATCATTTCCATACATGTGGTACCAGTAACGGAAAAAGAGGTTGCTTGCATTCGTTAAATCTATGCATGGAGAAATCATACTTGCCACTTGCCCCTCGCAACCACCGGAAGCTTCAGTGTATACATAATTACCACCAGCATTACCTGGATTGTGGTCAATGCTTGGTCCTGTATTGTTAGAAGGCGTACCTCCATTGTCTGTTCTCCAATCAATATCATCAGCTTCTCCATTGGTTTCATTGTACCAATTGTTTGCTAATGTGCAATTTGTTTGCTCACAGTCAGTAGATGTGTTGCAATTATTGAATGTTTCTAAATTATCAAAGAATGGTGCTAGTACGGTGCTTGAACCAAATACTTCATAATCAAAAGTTATGGTGTCATTGTATTGGTTAGCATCATTTGTAATATCAACCCAGGTTTGAATGGAGTAGGTACCCACACCGGCAAGAGCCGGCTGGCTAGTAAACGGGTAGGTCAATGTTCCGCCCGCAGGTATTGTGCTTGTAACCGTTTCCATTACCGGTGTTCCGCCATTAACAGAGTAGTAGGCCGGAAAGTTAGAAATTGCGTTTGCACCGGAGTTAGTAATCTCAACTGTTAAATCAATGGAACTACCTGATTGGCAATCCGGGGCAGAAAACCCACCGGGAGATACTAAATTACTCATGCTCCCATCTACTGCAAGTATGCAGTTAAATACACCCGGAGTTTTTAATACTGCATTTGCTCTTTCACCATATCCACCATTAGATTCTAATGCTCTTACGCTAACCCAATATTCATCAACCGGGTTTACACCGCTAATAACAAAACTGGTGCCTGTTGTGTATCCAACTGAATCCATGTACATGTTTCCAAGCAGGCTTACCTCATATCCAAGTGCATTACCAACCGGATTCCAAACGACTTGAAAACTGTCTGGGCAGGCAAAACCAAAATTAATTCCATTTGGTATACCAATAATGGTAAAGTTGTCATTACTCTCATCACTAACACCGTCTCTTGTAACTCTTACCAATGCTTCAGAAGTAACAGAGCTTGGTGGGTTCCATGCGTAATGTCTTGTATTTCCATTTACACCGGTTACAATTGAATTCCATGTAGTGCCATCGTCAATGCTATAGTCTAAGTCAAATGTGCTAGAGTCTGCAAATGCATCCCAACGAATAACTTCAATTTGTCCCGGACTAAAACCTTCGCCACCTTCAGGGTATGTAACTTCTATGTCTGAAGTTTCAAACGTATATACAACATAGTATTTCTGAGGACCAAAAGGAACCGTTAAGCCATTTACTTCAAACGTGTATGTTCCTGCAGCAGGATTATCAAATCGAATTTGTTCAACATTGTTTAAGTCATCCACACCTTCAACTGCAGGTAGATCTAATAATGTTGCATTAGGTGTTGGGTCTAATATCAAAGGTAAAACTGTGTCATTAGCAGGAGAGAATAAACGAGCGTTTAAGTCATTTACTAATGCTTTAGAAGCAACCGTTGTTCCGGCCGGGTCTAACCAATACAGCATAACCTTTACTTGTGCAACATCCGCAGGAATTACAATGCTATGAGTGTTTGTAGCTCCTTGGCTAATGGTATCACTCATGTATCTTACATCTTCAATTAAACGCAAAGCACGTAACGTATTAATTCTACCCCAACCATATTTAAAGTCTGGTCCGCTGTTTCCTAAATCATAAGCTGTGTTAAGAATGGCAGCTTTTATTAATGGCGACTCAGGGTCTTGTCCTCCATTTAAATCTTTGTATGCATGATATAATTGTGCAGTGCAACCCATAACAGATGGCGCTGCAGCAGAAGTTCCGCCAAATGTTTGGTATTGGTTATTCGGGTCATTAGAAATTTGGTTTTGACCGTTTGCAGCAATATCCGGTTTCAATCTTCCATCAGAAGCAGGTCCACGGCTGCTACTGTTTACCAATGCATCATCCCAAAATAAATTTGCGGTTGTAATGCAATTTTTTCCTGCTTTATGGCCACCGGTAATGTTAAACCACTGTGAACCTGCAGAAGTGGAACCACCTCCGTTAGAGTTTCCTGCAGAGAATGTTTGCAGTAAACTTGGGTAGTCATATATTTCATCATCTACTTGAACAGTTACGTTTGTATAACCTGCATTGGTTCCATTACTATACGAACTGTTAAAAATCATAATGTCTTCATTTGTATGCAACGCGATTACACCCGGTAAACCGGAATCGTATTGTCTTATTTTTAGAAATGCTCCCGGAGCAGCACCCATATTTCTAGGATTTAAATTTCCCGCAGCGGCTGCAACTCCTGCTACACCATCACCATGTGTTCCGGTAAAATCAGTGGCAACTTCAGAATTGTCAATTCTTCCGGTAAAGTCAATATGTGGACCAACAAATCCATCATCGTTAACTGCTATGCTCACATCTGTTCCGTCATATTTATAGCCCATTGGTGAAAAAGAATTCACGTTGTTTGAGCGATGTAAACTTCTTGCTTCATAGTCTTCCGGTTCACCTGCTGGTGGCAATACTTCTATAGATTGAATAAAAGGAAGTGAAGCAAATTCATCAATATTGTTTACAGGTATTTGAACGGTAATATTTCTTAGATCACTGTACTCTGTTACTATGCTTACGTTTAAAGCTTGTAACTGATCTATTACTAATTGGTGATTAAGATTTTCATAATGGCTCATAACCAACTGAATATCGCTGGTACCAACCATTGCCCACTCAGGGAAAGTTTCCGTAACTAAATTTTTATGTTTTTTGCCGTTTGGTTGAATTCCAACTACTGAACGAATGTTGTAATTAGTCAATATATTCTTGTCGAATATGGACGGTATGGCAACGATATACGTATTGGTTGGTAGGTAAGCAAGAAAATGCAATCCATTTTGCTCCAATTGTTTTCTAACTCCATTAGATGGAATTTCATAAAATTGAACATATCGGTAATACATTCCCTGGGTAATTTCTTCAGCAGAAATTTTTTCTGTCACAAATTCTGAAAGGTTTTCAGGGATTTGCATTTCACCCCAACTATACTTTATTGAGTAATCTTTTTCTGCCAGTACATTAGCGGTAAATGAAAGGCTTATAATGCAAAAGGCTAATACATAATTAAGCGGGTAAAAAAATCTTTTCATAATAATTTGGCTTTAGGTTATCAGTTAAAAATTGAATTGCAAGGTAAGGAAATAAACACTTTCAATTCTTGACATATGTTAAGTGATTGGAAATTATGCAGTTTTCGATATCCTGGCAAGGTATTGATAGTGAGAGTCTTCCATTATAACATCTAATGTCCAGTTTTGTTCATCGCAAATGGTTCTTAATTTGTCAACATCCAGAAAAAGCCAATCAAAAGGCTCTCCTTTTACATTCTTATAATTCAATTGATAGGTGACTTCACCATAATATGATGCATTTAAGTCAAAAATATAGCTGCCATCTTCTTGTTCGTGTAAGTATTTCAAATCAGACGAATCAAAAATTATTTGACCATCATCATTCAATAAGCTCATGCAATGTTTTAAAAAGGGAACCACATTTTTTAATTTGGCACTCATCCCAAAACCATTCATTAGAAATAAAAGTGTGTCGTATTTTTCATTTTTGATAGAATAGAAATTTTGAAGTAGCACATTTTTAACACCTCTTTTTTTCATTAGCTCAACAGAAAGCGGAGAAACATCAAGCGCAAAAACTTCAAAACTATTTTCTTGAAGATATAATGCATGCGATCCTGCACCGGCACCAACATCTAAAACTTTTCCGGAACAAAGTTGCAATGCCAATTTTTCTATTTCAGGCATATCATCAAATGTTCTAAAAAAGTATCCAGGGTCTAAATCCTCATCTAAAGCCACATTTGTAATGACTTCAATATTGTCGGCTTTGTTACCTGAAAAATAATCTAAAATGGCTGAACCAATTGGGTCTTTATCTATTGTAATTAGTGTATTCAATGTGTCATTCTAATTAATCGAAAAATAATCTTTTGCTTAGTATATTAAGCAAATGATTGTAAAAATTTAACTCTAAATGGCTTAGATCTTTTGCAAATAAGAATTATTAATCTGTAAATTTGCGACTCAAATTAAAATTATACTTATGAATAAGAAAAATCTAGTTTTAGCGGTATTAGCTATGTTCATGTTTTCTGCTTTGTCTATAAACGAAGCGAATGCACAAAAAAAGAAAAACAAAAAAAATAAAAAGATTGAAGAAGTGGTAGCACCACCTCCACCACCTCCGGCACCTGTTGTATTTTCAAAATTAGATAGCGTAAGCTATGCATTGGGAATAAGCATTGCGCAAAACATTTCTAACCAAGGTTTAAAAGAAGTGAATTCTGATATGTTTGCTAAAGGCTTAGAAGACTATATGAAAGGGGGAGACATGAAAATCTCTATGGAGCAAGCAAACAAAATGTTGAATGATTACTTTGTAGCGATGCAAAATGAAAAGAGTAAAGAAAGCATTGAAATGGGAAAGAAGTTCTTAGCAGAAAATGCTACCAAAGAAGGTGTTGTTACATTGCCAAGTGGATTGCAGTATAAAGTATTAAAAGAAGGAACTGGTGCAAAACCAACATTAGATGACCAGGTGTCTACTCATTATCATGGAACATTAGTTGATGGAACTGTTTTTGACAGCTCTTTGCAAAGAGGTGAGCCTGCAACGTTTCCTATTAGCGGAGTAATAAAAGGTTGGACGGAAGCATTGCAATTAATGCCAGTTGGTTCTAAGTGGGAATTATATATTCCTTCAGATTTAGCTTATGGTGAAAGAGGTGCAGGTGGTTCGATTGGCCCGCATGCCACATTAATATTTCAGGTTGAATTATTATCTATTGTAGGAAAGTAATTCCTAAATCAAATAGCAAAAAAAAGCCCTCCGAGATTCGGAGGGCTTTTTTATTATCTGGCAATAATTAATTTTCGATTGAAGGAGACATCATCAACTTCAATTTCTAACAGGTAAATCCCATCAGTATAATTTGTAGCATCAAATTGATTTTCATACTTCCCTCTAATTTTTTCTTCGTTTAATAGTATTAAATCTTGACTTAATGCATTTCGTAAAGTAATTTTCACGTTGGCTGTTTCTTCCAGTTCAAAAGCAATGTTAAATACATCTGCTGTTGGGTTAGGGAATATCTGCAAGTCTATTTCTTCTGCACCTTCATCAATTCCAGGAGGGCTTATGATGGTAATGGTGTAAATGTTAGAAATTTCTGTACATCCATTTGCGCTTCCAATTTCAACCTGGTAATCTCCTAATTGTGTAACAACATATGTTTGAGAAGTTGCACCTGCAATAGGTAATCCATTCAAGTACCATTGGTATGACAATGCCGGGTCAACTGCACTTAATGTGTTTGCATTTTGCATTACACTTGGTTTTGGTGGTAGCGGTAACACAGTTGCAATTGCAGGAAATCTATTTGTTTTACAGCCGTCAGAAATTTCCCAGTCATAGAAATACAAGTAATCATCAAATGTATTTAAGTTTGGGTTAAAGTATCCGGTAATTGTAACCGGGCAACCCGGTGCACTAAGTGGATATCCTGAGCCGGTAAAATTGTATATTAAATCAACCGTAGGGTTAGCTTGCAGTTCTAAAGCAAAGCCTGTTCCATTAGATACAAACCATCCCAAGTCTAATGGATGTTTCGCAACATTTGCAGGAACAAAGAAGGTTCCAGTGTGAAGTAAATTTCCACCAATCGCATCTCTAAGGTTTACTGTAATGTTACCTGCCGTGTTACCAACATAAACATGCACCCTGTCTAAATAAATGGGTTGCTGCGTATTAAATTGTAAGCCCCAATTTGCAGTGGTACTGGTAAATGTAGAAGTATTACCAATGGTATTGTCCTCTTCACCAACATTGCATAATGTACCTACATTTGATTCAACATAAAATGTGTCTGTATCTTGAATAGTAATCGTAAATATATTACCGGTTCCTAATTTAGTTCCACCAACAGGTTCATCATACCAAACTTGTTGCCCAATTCCGGTTGCATGCATGTTTACCGGTCCCGGTCCGCACCTCACAGTATCAAATGCTGTGGGGTCGGTTATTTGTAGCACAGCAATGGCTACAGAATTACTCGTATCATTGGGGCAGCCACCACTAAAGGCAACCGCACGGTAGTCGGCATCACCGGTTGGCATAAAGGTATAAACTGATGAATCTGAACTTAATCCGGTTGCATCAACCCATCCTGTACCGTCATTAATCTGCCATTGAATATTTCCAACAGAAGATACAACAGAAATTGCTGTTGTTGCACCAACACAAACAGTGTCAACAGGTGCATTAG
>JABDLV010000006.1 GCA_013001815.1 Bacteroidia bacterium | reverse complement strand
ACCAAGTGATGCAGGGCATTTTAGAAAAATAAATGCAAATGTTGAGTTGGTATTTCCTTTTCATCCATTTCATCAAGTAAATGCTAAGCCTGGTAATGGAAAATATGCTATTTATCACGGTAATTTAAAAGTAAACGAAAACAATAAAGCTGCTGTGTTTTTGGCTGAACAGGTTTTTAATGATGTTGATTTTCCTTTATTAATTACTGGCAGTGGAGCAAGCAATTATTTAAAACACTTGGTAAGTGAAAATGAAAATCTTGAATTAAAAGAAAATATACCGTCAAAAGAAATGTTAGATTATATGTTAGATGCACATATTCATGTGTTGCCTACATTTCAGGCAACAGGTATGAAGTTAAAATTGATTAGTGCATTATTTAATGGTAGATATTGTGTGGTGAATAATGAAATGATTGAAAATACTGGAGTAGAAAAACTGTGTAAGCTGGCAAATAGCCCAACTGATTTTAAGGAAAGAATTAAAGAATTGGCACCAATGCCTTTTCCCTCGTCCGAGTTAAAAAACAGAAAAGAGGTTTTGAGCAAGGAATTGAATAATAAAAAAAATGCTCAAAAAATTTGGGATCAAATATTCTCTAATTCAACTCCTTCTTGAGTTTCAATAATCCTACCTAATTCGCACTTTACAATACGAGCCGGGTATTTTTCAAATAAAGTATAATTGTGTGTTGCCATTAAAACGGCTCTTCCACTTTTACTTATATCGAACATTAAGTTCATAATCCCTTCCGTTGTTTCTGGGTCTAAATTACCAGTTGGCTCATCAGCAAGAATTACATCCGGTTCATTTAGCAGTGCTCTGGCAATGGCAAGTCTTTGTTGTTCACCACCACTTAATTGGTGTGGATATTTATAGCCTTTTGTTTCTAGTCCAACTTTATCAAGCACCTGATCTATTCGGTCTGTCATTTCTGTTTTGTTTTTCCAACCGGTTGCTTTTAAAATAAACTTTAAATTATCAAATGCAGAACGGTCACTCAATAATTGAAAATCTTGAAAAACAATTCCTAGCTTTCTTCTTAGGAAGGGAATTTGCTTTCGTTTCAATTTGGTTAAATCGTAATCTACAAACTCTGCAGTTCCCTCCGATACCGGCAAATCTCCATATAATACTCTCAGCAAAGAACTTTTTCCGCTTCCTGTTTTTCCAATTAGGTACACAAATTCCCCTTGATTAATGTGTAAATTAACCTGGTTAAGTATCAACATATTTCTAATGTAAATACTAACGTCTTCTAATCTTATTATCTGGTTTGCTTCCATTATTAATTAGTTCAAATATCTAATTTTTGAACTTTTCCAAAGGGTAGTTCTGCAATTATTTTCTTCATTTTATCCTTTTGCTTATCCAGGCCAATTTTTACTAGGGCTTTTTCTGGTCGGTCAACTCTAAAATATGCCAAAAGCGTATAGTCTTCATCCCTAATTTGAATGTAATCAGGAATTCGTGCCCTGCCCTTTATTTTTAAAATATACATAATCACAAATATATATACTATAACTCGTTAAACGCCTGCTTGTTTTATTGTGCTCAGCTTCACTTTTATTAGCAATTATCAATATTGCATTGTTTAAAATTACTTGCTTTTCGGTAATAAGCCGCTATACTACAGCGTTTATAAGCATTAACTTCGCTTAATACAACTGATATACACTATGCACATTCTGGCAAAAACCCTGACTTGCTTATGGGTTTCTATTTTATTTAGCAGTGCATTATTTGCGCAACATACTGCTATAATTGTTCATGATGATAAGGTTTTTAACAATGCCTTAGAATTGTACAATAAGTCTATGTATTCTGCTGCTAAACATCAATTTGATATAGTAACGGAAGAAAAAAAGGCATCTACCATTAATCAGCAAAAAGCAATTTATCTAGCTGCACTCTGTGCATCAGAATTGCAGCATGATGATGCTGAAACTAGATTAAAATCATTTATTAAAGATTATCCGGAAACCATTGATGCCCGGCAGGCTGAGTTTGCGCTTTCTAATTGGTATTATAAGAAAAGAAAATATAGAGATGCCTTGGCTTATTATGAGAATACTGATATTACTTTTTTAACGAACACTCAAATAAATGAGTACTACTTTAAAAAGGGGTATTGTCATTTTAAGCGGAAGCAGTTTGATGAAGCTAGTTTAAGTTTTAATCAAATTACTAAGTCAGATTCAAAATATAGTGAGCCTGCCCGTTATTATTATGGTCACATTGCATACGTAAGTGATAACTACTCAACTGCTTTAGAAACTTTTAAAAGCTTAGATGATTCTCCAACATTTTCAGCATTAACTCCTTACTACATCACCCAAATATATTTTGAGCAAGGCGATTATAAAGGAATGATTGGGTATGCCAATCAAATGGGTGTTAGAGGAAATCTTAAAAACAAAGAAAAAATAGACAGACTAATAGCCGAGGCTTATTTTAGAACCGGTGATTTTGATAATGCTGCCAAACATTTTAATTCGTATAAGAATAATACACCAAGACTTAGCAGAGAAGATCATTACAAGCTGGCATACAGCAATTACCGAATTAATGATTATGAAAAAGCCATTTCATCCTTTGAGCAAGTGGTAAGCATAAGTGATTCACTGGCACAAAACACCTATTTCCATTTAGCCGACTGTTTCTTAAAAACAAACGACAAAAAGGGAGCAAGAAATTCATTTCAATTTGCTTCTAAAATGAATTTTAATAAAACAATACAGGAAGAGTCTTCTTTTAATTATGCAAAACTTACTTACGAGTTAGCTTTTCAGCCCGTTGCAATTCGTGCATTTAAAGATTTTCTAGATAAGTATCCTAGCTCGTTTTATTATGATGAAGCAAATCAATTGTTGGCACAGATTTATTTAACAACGAAAGATTATGATGAAGCACTCATTGCGTTGGAAAATGTAAAGAATAAAAATCCAGAAGTAAAAGAAGCTTACCAAAAGGTGGCTTACTACCGCGGGGTGCAGTTTTATAATGATAAGAACAGCAGTGGTGCAATTCGTTCGTTTACAAAGGTTATAAATACTCCAGTTGATCAAAACTTGGTTGCACTAGCCAAGTATTGGAAAGCCGAATCAATGTATGGTGTAAATAAATTTAGTGAAGCCGCTAAGGGTTTTGAAGAGTTTATCTATTCACCTGCGAGTATCAATTTAAATGAATATGCAACGGCACATTATAACTTAGGCTACTGTCACTTAAAGCAAAAGAACTATGCATCTTCAATTGAGTGGTTCAGAAAATATTTGAAGCAATCTAAAAAAGTAAAAGTTAATTTAAAGCAAGATGCTCAAATTCGGATAGCTGATAATTACTTAATGCTGAAAGATTATAATAAGTCAAAAGATTATTATCAACAAGCTGTTAAAACCAGTCCAAAACAAAATGACTACTGCACGTTTCAGCAAGGAGTAATTGCGGGCTTGCAAGGCGATTGGAAAGAGCGTGAGCGCTTAATGAATAATGTAATAGAAAACTACCCCAGTTCATCTTTTGCAGATGATGCATTGTATGAACAAGGAAACGCACTAATGGCAATTGGTGAAAGTAAAAAAGCCGAAAAAGTTTTTAATAAATTAATAAATGATTTCCCTCAAAGCAATTACAACCGTAAAGCTTTAGTGCAAGTTGGCTTGATCTATTATAACAATGCCAATGATAAAAAAGCATTAAAAACGTATAAGCAAGTTATTGAAACCTATCCTTCTACAGCAGAGGCACACGAGGCACTTATTGGTATTAAGAATATATATGTTGCCCAAGGAAATCCGGATGCCTATTTTGAATATGTTAATACATTGTCATTCGCATCCATTAGTTCCGGTGCTCAGGATACAATTACTTACGAGGCGGCTGAACAGCAATTTGCAGTTGCAAGTTTTGAGTCAGCCAGTAATGCATTTTCAAATTACTTGTCAAAATTTCCGAATGGTTATTTTAAATTAAATGCTACATTTTATAAAGCGGAAAGCGATTACCAGTTAACTCGTTATAATGATGCATTGCTTAACTATGAAAAAATAGTTGCCCAACCTGAGAATTTATTTACAGAAAAATCGCTATTGAAATCTGCTAGTATTTTATTGTCGAATAAAGATTATTCTAAGTCTTTGAAGTATTATGAAAGATTAGATAATACAACATCCTATCAACCCAACCAGTTAGCGTCATGGGAAGGACAAATGAAATGCAATTATCACTTAGAGAACTACGATGAAGCAAAAACGTATTCTGAAAAAGTATTGAGTGAAGACAATTTGTCTACACTATTAAAACAAGATGCACTGCTTATAAGCTCAAGGTCATTTTATAATTTGGGTGCCAGGCATTTGGCAAAAACTCGTTTTCAAACACTTTCTAATATATCGAGTGGTGAGGCAGGAGCAATTGCTAGACATTATTTAGCTCAAATTGCCTTTGATGATGGCAACTATGACGAAGCTGAGAATAATGTGTTTAAGGCCATAGAACAAGATCCTAGCTATGATTATTGGGTGGCAAAAAGCTTTTTGCTCTTGTCTGATGTATATGTTCAGAAAGACAACATATTCCAGGCGAAGCATACGCTAAAGAGCGTTATAGAGAATTACGAATCCTCTCCAAACGACCCTGAGGACATACAGGTTATTGCTATGCAAAAATTAGATGTTCTTCAGCAAGCCGAGAATAATAGATTAATCAATGAAGAAGAACCGGAAGAAGAAATAGACGAACCGGAAATAGAACAAGTGGAGGGTGTAAATAATGACAAGTAATATCAGTATGAAAAAGTTAACGATTTATGTATTGCTGTTTTCTTTAATCGCATTCAGTCCTATTCAATTAGTTGCACAAGATGAAGATGATTTGGGTAACGAAACGGTAAATGTGATAAAGGCATTTGAGCCAACTTTACGCGACTCAAAGAAAATAGGGGATGTTCCAAGTGGAGATACAAGCACAGCAAAAGTGCCAACACTTTCTTATGATATTCAACCAAATGGTATAGTTCCTGCGTTCAATATTACTCCCATCAAAGCATTTAAATTAAAAGAGAATACCATTAGCAAATTATACAATGGGTATGTTAAAGCAGGATATGGAACCAGAAATTCTCCATTGGCTGAAGTGTATTACAACAATAAACGTTCAAAAGATAAAGACATAGGTGTATATCTGAAACACTACTCAGCCGGAGGAAAGGTAAAGGATAGAGGCAAAACAAATAACAGCAAAAATGTAGTAAATGTATTTGCTAACAAGTATTTTGATGATACGGAGTTAAATGCAGATGTTTTATATAACAGGGATGTGGTTCGTTATTATGGGTTCAATAGCAATAATTTTGATTACACAAAAAAGGAAACCAAGCACCGCTTTAATGATATAAATGCAACGGTTGGATTTAAATCAAATCATACCAAAGAGGAAAGACTAAGTTATCATACCAAATTAGGTTTTACACTTTTTGAAGATAATAGAGATGCAAAAGAGAACTTATTTAATGTGCAATTTGGTGCAGCAAGAAATTTTGATATTCACCGTTTTGGATTAAATGCAGATTTAGATTTTGTAAAAGTTAGTTTTGATAATGATGATGCTAATCGTAATGTATTACGATTTGACCCTTACTATGAAATTAAGAGAGACCTATTAGAATTGCATGCCGGATTGAATTTTACAGCGGCTAAAACGAATAATTCTAAAGCCTATGTCTATCCCGATGTACAAGTTTTGTTCAGCATTATTCGCAATAAACTAGTGTTAAGAGCCCATGGCAAGGGGTATTTGAAGGATAACACCTTAAAATCTGTATCACAAGAAAATCCGTTTATGGTTGATAGTATGGTATTAAATAATTCTAGTGTGCCATTAGAATTGCGAGGAACCTTATCAGGAACGATTGCAAAAAATATTCAAGTGAACGGTACGGCCGCAATAATTACAGAAAAGGATGCATTGTTTTTCTTGAACCAACCAATAAGCTTAGATTTCCCTCAAACGTTTAGGCCTATTTACGATGATTTAACAACGCTAAATCTAGGAGCTGAAGTGAATGTTAACACCACCAAGAAAATTGGCGGAGGAGCTTCTTTAAACGTGTATAGCTACAGCGCAGATAATTTAGATAAGGCCTTGCACAAGCCAAATTTAAAAATGACTGTTTTTGCACATTACAAACTGCAGGATAAAATTGAATTAAAAACAGATTGGTTCTTAAGAAGTGGAATGTTTGCATTTGATTATGTAGAACAGAAACCGGAAAAAATTGACGGTTGGTTGGATGCAAATTTTAATATTCAGTACAATTATTCGAAGATATTATCGGTGTTTTTACAGCTAAATAATGTTACTGCTTCTCGTTATGAATATTGGTATAATTACCCGACATATCGCTTTCATGCGTTAGCCGGATTAAGCTATTCATTTTAGGTAAAATTAATCCCCTTTAAAGGGCTTAAAACTACCATTATTGCTTCCTTTTTTGTATCTTTGTTAGGATAATTAAATCCCTGATTTACAGTAATTTATAATGGAAGAAAGCCTTACAGAAAAAGACTTGAAAAAAGGCTCTTACGGAGCTGATAGTATAACCGTTTTAGAGGGCCTCGAAGCGGTAAGAAAAAGACCTGCGATGTACATTGGAGACATCAGTGTAAAAGGTCTTCATCACCTCGTTTATGAAGTAGTAGATAACTCAATTGATGAAGCCTTAGCCGGCCATTGTAAAAACATTGATGTTATCATTAATGAGGATGGTTCCGTCACCGTAAAAGATGATGGTCGTGGTATACCAACCGATATGCACCCTAAAGAAAAACGCTCTGCATTAGAAGTTGTAATGACTGTTTTGCATGCCGGTGGTAAGTTCGATAAAGGTTCATATAAAGTATCTGGTGGTTTGCACGGTGTTGGTGTTTCTTGTGTGAATGCATTAAGTAAAAAGTTAGTGGTTAATGTACACCGAAAAGGGGAAATTTTTACCCAGGAATATGAAAGGGGAAAACCACAATTTGATGTTAAATCAATTGGTAAAACAGATAAAACAGGAACAGAAGTAACTTTTGTTCCGGATGATACGATATTCACCACAACTGAATATAATGCAGATACACTTGCAGCTCGTTTAAGAGAATTGGCCTTTTTAAATAAGGGAATAAGATTAACCCTTGCGGATGAAAGAGCTGAGGCAAAAGAAGGTGATAAAGAAAGTAGCTGGGAGTTTTATAGTGAAGAAGGATTAAAAGAGTTTGTGAAGTATTTAGATTCTACTAGAGAAAGCTTAATTGAAGAGCCAATTTATGTGGATAAACAAGATGGCGAGATTCCGGTAGAATTGGCTATGCAGTACAATACTTCGTTTAGTGAGAATTTACACTCTTATGTAAATAACATTAATACACATGAAGGTGGAACGCATTTGGCAGGTTTTAGAAGAGCTTTAACTCGTACGCTGAAGAAATATGCTGATAACTCAGGCATGTTGTCAAAACTAAAATTTGATATCAGTGGAGATGATTTTAGAGAAGGATTAACAGCCATAATTTCTGTAAAAGTTGCTGAGCCGCAATTTGAAGGACAAACAAAAACTAAATTAGGAAATAGTGAAGTAACCAGTGCGGTTGACCAGGCAGTGAGTGAAATACTCTCGGCTTACTTAGAAGAGAATCCAAAGCAAGCAAAGCAAATTGTTTCTAAAGTAATTCTTGCAGCTACCGCAAGACATGCTGCGCGAAAAGCAAGAGAGCTTGTACAGCGTAAAAATGTGTTAACCGGTACCGGTTTACCGGGTAAACTGGCAGATTGTTCCGAGAAGGACCCTGGCATGTGTGAGATTTTTCTAGTTGAGGGAGATTCTGCGGGTGGTACGGCTAAACAGGGCCGTAACCGTAAGTTTCAGGCTATTATGCCTTTGCGTGGTAAGATTTTGAATGTAGAAAAAGCAATGCAGCATAAGATTTACGAAAACGAAGAGATTAAGAATATTTACACTGCTTTAGGAGTATCTGTTGGTACAGAAGAAGATGGTAGAGCATTAAATATTGCAAAACTCAGATATCATAAAGTAATAATTATGTGTGATGCGGATGTAGATGGGAGTCACATTACAACTTTAATTTTGACATTCTTTTTCCGTTACATGAAAGAATTAATTGAAAGTGGTTACATATATATTGCAACACCACCGTTGTATCAATTAAAGAAAAGCAAAGACATTCGATACGCTTGGTCTGAAGAAGAAAGAGTTCGTTTTATTGAAGAAATGGGCAAAGGGAAAGAAACTTCTGTGGGAATTCAGAGATATAAAGGTTTGGGAGAAATGAACGCTGAGCAATTATGGGAAACAACGATGAATCCTGACTCTAGAACCTTACGCCAAGTTACCATTGAAAGTGCAGCAGAAGCTGACCATATATTTAGCATGTTAATGGGTGATGACGTGCCACCACGTAGAGAATTTATTCAGCAACATGCAAAATATGCGAATATCGATGCATAAAAATGCTTGTTAGTCATATAGAAATCCGGTTAAGTGTTAGCCGGATTTTTTTATGGATTTCCAATTATGAAGACACAAAATCATTTTAATATTCCTATTGAATTTCTAATTTCACATAAAATTTAAATCTCCAAAAAAATGAAAGTAACCATAGTAGGAGCAGGGGCAGTAGGTGCAAGTTGTGCCGAATACATTGCCATTAAAAACTTTGCTTCAGAAGTAGTAATCCTAGATATTAAAGAAGGTTTTGCCGAAGGTAAAGCCATGGATTTGATGCAGTGCGCATCCCTAAATAAATTTGATACACAAATTACCGGTTCAACCAGCGATTATTCAAAAACGGCTGGCAGTGAAGTAGCGGTAATTACTAGTGGCATTCCTAGAAAACCTGGAATGACTCGTGAAGAATTGATTGGAATAAATGCTGGAATTGTAAAAGAAGTATGTGGCAATTTATTAAAGCATTCTCCAAATGCAATAATAATAGTTGTTAGTAATCCAATGGATACCATGGCGTTTTTAGCACACAAAGTAACCGGATTGCCAAAGAATAAGGTAATTGGAATGGGTGGTGCTTTAGACTCTGCACGTTTTAAATTTAGATTGGCAGAAGCTTTAGGTTGTCCGCAATCTGATGTAGATGGCATGGTAATAGGTGGGCACAGTGATAAAGGGATGGTGCCATTAATTGAAAAAGCAGCCAGAAACAGCGTAAAAGTTTCTGAGTTTTTATCAGCAGAAAGAATGCAAGAAGTGGTTGAGGCTACAAAAGTTGGTGGTGCTACACTTACGGGTTTATTAGGAACTTCAGCTTGGTATGCACCGGGTGCAGCAGTGTCTGCAATGGTTCAAGCAATTGCTCAGGATGCACAAAAAATATTTCCTTGTTCGGCATTATTAGATGGTGAGTATGGTATTAGTGGAATATCAATTGGTGTGCCATGTGTGTTAGGAAAAAATGGAATTGAAAGAATTGTTGAAGTGAGCTTAAGCGATGCTGAAAAGACTAAACTGACTGAAAGTGCAGAAGGTGTTAAGAAAACAAATTCTTTACTAGATGGTGTTTTAGCATAAGCTAATCCAATAATTATAAAAGAAAGTCAAGTGTTTATCATTTGGCTTTTTTTATGCAATAAACTTTTCTTGTAACTCCGGCCGAATTTCGCAACTACTACTTGATAATTGGTGTCTTAGTTTTGAGATAATATTATAGCCAAAATCAGCAATGGGCCTTGGAAATAATTTTAAAAATGTAGCCCAATTAAAAGGGGTATCTAAGTGGATGGCAATATTTTGCGCTGCTAAAGATTTCCTGCTTACTATTCCGTTTTCTAATAAAGCTATACTGTTTTTGTTCTCTATCGAGAAGTTATACTTCTTGGCATAATCTTTTGCAGTTTCAGAATGTAAACTGCAAAACTGAAAATAGTTATTGTTGTCGTGTTTAATTACATACAATACCCAGTCGTTGCAAAATCCACATTCTCCATCATAAAAAATAATGGCTTTTTGCTCTGAAGTATTCATATCTATCTCACAATTAACTTCTGTATTATAGGAACATCACCAGTATCTACTTTAATAAAGTAAACGCCCGGTACCCATGTGCTGGTATTAATTTGGGTTTTGTATGAATTGAAAACAGATTCAAAAATTACTTGTCCGGTTACATTGTAAATAAACAAGTGATTATTGCTAGCTCCCTGGTAATTGTTCAGTTCTATGTTTACAATACTTTCGGTCGGGTTTGGATAAATGGCCATTTCATTAGCAGTACTGTTATCACCAATATCAAGAGTTGAACTAGAAGAATAAAAAACTGCACCTCCAGCATAATTACCTGTAAGTATATCTTCAATTGCATCCCCGTCAATATCAAAACGGGCAATGCTTGTTCTTTCATCTTCATCAATATCTGCATAGGTAGAATCTATTAATGAATAGTTACCCATAATATTTCCGGTTATATGGTCGTAATAGTGAACACTACCCTGTTTAGAGCCAACAAGTAATTCAATATTCCCGCTGTTATTGTATAAAATCGGGTCACTATAACCTTCAATATCCCACCAGGTTTTTACATTTAATCCACCAAGTGTGTCACTGGTTAAATTATATACTGGCATGGTGGTAGTACCTGTATTTTCAAAATAGTTTAAGCTACCATCTCTTTCACCAACTATTAAGTCTAACAACCCATCCCCGTTTAAATCAAAAATAAATGGCGCACTAAACTGACCAACATCTATACCTTGGTAATTCGGTCCTGTAAGTGTAAAGCTTGCTGGCATTCCTGCACCTGCAGTATTTCTAAAATAGTGCAGCTTTCCATCAGAATCACCAATCAACATATCGTCATCCAAGTCACCATCTAAATCTCCAAAACATGGGTGAATACCATTTAGGTTTAAAGCATTCATTCCTTCATAGTCTCTCGTAATTAAATCAAACTCAGGTTTTGTGCTGGTTCCGGTATTTTCAAAATGCGCTATACCAGAGGTGAATTGCCCTCCAGGGGCGTAATAGCCGTAGTTTCCAATAAGCATATCCATTAAGCCATCTTGGTTTACATCAAATAATTCCACATTAGCTCCGGCACCTACTTCAATCATATCTTCTACTAAAAATTCGCCATTCGTAAATTCAAAAATGGGAGCTTGTGTAGTTGCAGTGTTTTTATAAAACAAAATATTGGTAAAGTTTTCTGAATCATTTTCTGTACATGGTGCAACTATTAAATCTTTTGCATTGTCATTATCTACATCAACAAAATAAGATGCAGGGAAAGAAGCCATGTTTACCGGAACATCATAGCTTGGAAAAGTGGTGTCTTGAGAGGTAATGTTTGCGTTTTGATTATCTCCACCGTTTACTAATAAAAGTAAATTGTTTCCTAATAAATCACCGTTGATTAAATCTATATCATTATCATTATCTACATCAAATCCCATCATGCAAGAACCTGAATGCAGTCCACCACTTTGGGCCGCATCATTATCAAATGTTGTGGGATTGGCAATTCTACAGCTAATGCCGAGTACTGCAGAGTTGCTAAATGGGCTAAGAGTAAAATTGCCCCAACAGCCTGGCGATAGGCGATACATAAGGGTATCACATCTGCCCAGACTATCCATTGCATAATTTTCATGGAATTCTAAAAGTGAGCCCGTAAGGGTAAATGTGATAACATCTAAATCTGAATCACCATCTACATCAATTAACACCGGTTGGTTAACCGGACTAACATAAAGATTCACATAGTTGAGTCCAAAGTATGAGTAGATTAAATCATGTTCTAATTCAAACTGCAAACCATCTGTTGGATTAGAAGTGTTTTTGTATAATGTCATTCCACCACTGTAAGAATAGCTGAACAAATCACTTTTTCCATCGCAATTAAAATCAACAAACAATGCCCAATCGTGTATTGGTGGAATTAACTTTTTGAAATGTGGTGCATTCTTATAACTCACCTGTCCGTTTTTCGCAGTATTAATGTATGTGCTAATTCTGTCTCCGCCACGGTCAAATGCAAATAGATCCATAACACCATCTTGGTCTAAATCAACTTCAGAAAAATGTGGTGCATTAAATCCACCAACCCAAGGATTTTCCAATTCGCTACCATTGATTCTAACGGTTATAGAAGTATCTGGATTTAGTTGACCAAAGCTCAGGTGGCCAATAATTAAGAAAGACAAGAGCAGAAATAATGACTTTTTCATGTTTGCATTTTTGGAATATCAAATTTACGCAAAATTTGATAAAATTGTTTGGGCATTTTTAAGCGTTCTGCCTTATATATCAGGCGTTTCCAAAGGCTAATTCTCATTTCTATTAGCTTGGTTTTCAAATTGATTTATCCTATTCTTTATTCTATATTTGCACGCTCTAATTTAATATACAAAAATCAATGCAAAATAGAGGTGCAATTATAGCCTTAGCTATCATTTTAGTAGTTGTTTGTCTTTACCAACTTTCATTCACTTTTGTTTCCCAAAAGTATGAGGATCAAGCCATAGAGTTTGCTGCCGGAGACCCAGATCTTAAACGACAGTATTTAGACTCCATTGCGAATGAGCCGGTATATAATTTATTTGTTAAAAACTATACGTTTAACGAGGTACAGAGTAATGAGCTGGGTTTAGGTTTAGATTTAAAAGGTGGAATGAACGTGACTTTAGAAGTTTCTGTAGTTGACGTTATTAAATCTATGGCTAATAATAGCCAAGACCCTACATTTTTAAAAGCATTAGAAGATGCAAAACTGGCCCAGCAAAATTCTCAATTAGATTTTGTTACCCTTTTTCAGCAATCTTTTGAAGCGATAGATCCAAATGCAGAACTAGCCGCAATTTTTGCCACGCTTGATTTACAAGACAAAGTGAAGATTGGCGATAGCAATGATGATGTAATTAATGTAATAAAGCAGGAAGCTGACGATGCCATTTCGCGTTCGTTTAATATTCTTAGAACGCGTATTGATAAGTTTGGTGTTACACAGCCGAATATTCAACAATTGGGTTCTGGTAGAATATTGGTAGAATTGCCTGGTGTTAAGGATCCTGAGCGTGTACATAAGTTATTGCAAGGTACTGCCAAGCTTGAGTTCTGGGAAACTTACACGTTTGGTGAGTCAGTTCAATACTTAATTGAAATCAATAAAGCCTTAAAGGATGTTGTTGCCAGAGAAAAATTGGTGAATGAACAAAATGACACCAGTCAGGTTACACCTTCTCCAATAGAGGCATTAAAAAATGCAGGTGATGAAGTTGCAGAGGGAACTGCAGTAGAAGATACTTCTAAAGAAGAAGGTTTAGATTTATTGGATGCACTGACGAATGATTCCTTGGCAGAAGATACAAGTGGAATTTCTTTTGATGAGTTTGCCGCTGAAAATCCGTTGTTTGCTTTGTTAACACCTGCAGATTATGGAATTGAAACAGTACAAGATCAAGAAGCCGTTTATGCTTTGCCTAGATTAGGTTTTGCAGCTGTTAAAGATGTACCTAAAATTAATGAGTACTTATCGCGTCCTGAAATACAAGGCTTAATGCCAAGGGACATGAAGTTTTTGTGGACTGTTAAGCCTATCGGAGAGAAGAACAATATTTTAGAACTGATAGCCATCAAAACTACTGGTAGAGATGGAAAAGCACGATTAGAAGGAGATAAAATTTCAAACGCGTTTCAAGATTTCGATCAATACTCTCGTAGCCCAGAGATAAGAATGCAGATGAATGCGGAAGGTGCTAAAGAGTGGAAAAGAATGACTGGAGACAATGTGGGGAAAGCTGTAGCGATTGTATTGGATGATTATGTTTATTCATATCCAACAGTACAAGGTGAAATTGCAGGTGGTAACTCAAACATTACCGGTAATTTTACAATTAATGAAGCAAAAGACCTTGCCAATATTTTAAAAGCAGGTAAACTTCCTGCACCTGCACGCATTGTTGAAGAAGCCGTTGTTGGTCCATCATTAGGAGCAGAATCTATTCGTTCCGGTTTCATGTCATTTATCATTGCATTGGTTCTCGTTCTGATTTACATGATATTCTATTATAACAATGCGGGAATTGCATCAGACATAGCACTATTAGCAAACATCTTTTTTATCATTGGTGTATTGGCATCGGTGGGTGCAACTCTAACATTGCCTGGTATAGCCGGTATAGTACTTACCATCGGTATGTCGGTGGATGCAAATATTCTAATATTTGAACGAATACGTGAGGAAATGGCTCAGGGTAAAGGATTGAGGCTTGCAATAGCAGATGGATATAGTGCTGCATACTCTGCAATTATTGATGCCAACGTAACTACCTTTTTAACAGCATTAGTATTATTCTTATTTGGTTCTGGTCCAATTCAAGGATTTGCTACAACGTTAATGATTGGTATTATCACTTCATTGTTTTCTGCCATATTCATTACTCGTTTAATATTTGATTCAAGATTAAATAAGAACAAGAGCATTAAGTTTGATACGGGTCTTACCAAAGGAGCTTTCAAAAACTTAACAATAGACTGGGTGTCTAAAAGAAAAATATATTACATCATTAGTGGAATCGTTATCGCTATCGGTATAAGCTCTATTGTAACTTCAGGATTTAATTTAGGTGTAGATTTTCAGGGTGGTAGAACCTATGTAGTTCGTTTTGATGAAAGTAAAACTGGAAAAGTTTCGACTGCAGATGTTAGAGCACAATTAACTGCTCCATTAGAATCAGCTCCTGAAGTAAAAACATTTGGCCCATCTAATCAGGTTAAAATTACAACTACCTACTTAATTAACTCTGCAGATTTAGAAGCAGATGATATCGCTAGAAAAGCAATAATTGATGGATTAAATATAGAGGACGACCAAATAATGAGTTCTCAAAAAGTTGGTCCTACCATAGCTGATGACATTAAAGTAGGTGCAATGAAAGCAGTAGCTGCTGCCCTGGTGATCATATTCTTATATATATTATTACGATTTAGAAGATGGACGTATGGAGCAGGAGCAATATTAGCATTGTCGCATGATGTGCTCGTTGTATTAGGTATATTTAGTATTTTCAAGGGGATACTTCCATTCTCTTTAGAAATAGATCAGGCATTTATTGCGGCTATCTTAACGGTAATGGGGTATTCAATAAATGATACCGTTGTTGTATTTGATAGAATTAGAGAATATTTAGGAATACATCATAAAAAGGACATGAATACCGTTATTAATAGTGCACTGAATTCTACTATTAGTAGAACACTAAATACTTCTATTACTATTGCAGTAGTATTAATAGCCATTGTATTATTTGGTGGTGAGGTAATTAGAGGGTTTGCATTTGCATTATTAGTTGGTGTGTTGGTTGGAACGTACAGTTCTGTATGTATTGCAACACCTGTGGTAGTTGATTTTGGTGCAAAAGCGCTTAGATCAGGAACAAAAAAATAACACATGATAAATAACTTACTTTTTTTAAACGGCTTGGGAACTGCGGAAGTAGCTCTTATCGTATTCGTTATTCTCATATTTTTTGGCTCTAAAAGAATACCGGATTTGGCCCGTGGCTTAGGAAAAGGAATGCGCGAGTTTAAAGACGCTGTGGGAGATGTGAAAGGAGAGGTAGAAAAAAGCATGCGAGATACCGAGCAAGAGATAAACAAAACAATAAATAAGGAAGAAAAGGAATAATTCTTCCTTTTTTTTTGCTCAAAAATCACTTTTTCTCAGCCTACCCCCTTAAAAATAGGGGGTGTTCACCAAAAAAATGCACTTTTCCTAAGTTATTAACCAAAAAATAGGGGGGTGTTTGTAAATATTCGCCATTTTTTAGCTGATTTTACTCAAAACCAACCTACATTTGTGCTTTTAATTTCAAAAATGACTCAAAAGCATTAAATAATGGCTGAAATCAGATTTAAATCGTACGAACAAAGCATTTCTCGCAAACCAGTAATTTCTAAACCACCCGCAGACAAAGTATCAGAATATTTTGGTGTTAACGTGTTTGATTTTAAAAGCATGCAACGCTACTTGCCCAAAGAAACTTTGAAAAAAGTAACCGCTTCTATTAACAGTGGCGACAGAATTGACAGACAAGTGGCTGAACAAATTGCTTCGTCTATGAAGGCATGGGCAATGAATAAAGGTGTTACTCATTATACACACTGGTTTCAGCCTTTAACTGGTAATACAGCAGAAAAGCATGATGCATTTTTCGAATTAGATAGTAATCTTAATGCATTTGAAAATTTTTCGGGAGAAGCCTTAGTACAACAGGAGCCTGATGCGAGTAGTCTTCCAAGTGGAGGAATAAGAAATACTTTTGAAGCAAGAGGATATACTGCATGGGACCCGAGTTCACCTGCATTTATAATGGAGAGTGCTGCTGGTAAAACTTTATGTATTCCAACAGTATTTGTTTCATACACCGGTGAGACTTTAGATTATAAGGCGCCATTATTAAAAGCATTACATAATATTGATGAAGCTGCAGTGGCAGTTTGTAAATACTTTGATAAAAATGTTGGGCGCGTAAATGCTACACTTGGTATAGAACAGGAGTATTTTTTAATCGATACAGCTTTGTTTCATGCTCGCCCTGATTTAATGATGACTGGCCGTACTGTGTTTGGCCATGCGCCTGCAAAAGGGCAGCAAATGGAAGACCATTATTTTGGCTCAATTCCTGAGCGAGCATATGCTTTTATGACTGATTTAGAGTATGAAGCATTTAAATTAGGAATACCATTAAAAACAAGACATAATGAAGTTGCACCAAGTCAATTTGAGTGCGCACCCGTTTTCGAAGAAATTAATTTAGCAGTTGATCATAATCAGTTGTTGATGGACTTGATGGATAAGGTAGCAAGAAGACACAACTTTAAAGTTTTGTTTCACGAAAAACCTTATGCTGGTATTAATGGTTCGGGTAAACACAACAACTGGTCGTTAGTAACAGACACTGGCAAGAATTTACTTTCGCCTGGTAATACTCCTAAAACCAATCTTCAGTTTTTAACCTTTTTTATTAATACAATCAAAGCAGTGCATGATTATGCTGACTTGTTAAGAGCAAGTATTGCATCCAGCGGAAACGCCCATCGTTTGGGGGCTAACGAGGCCCCACCTGCAATAATGTCTATTTTCATAGGTAGTCAATTAACCCAGGTTTTAGATGAAATTGAAAGCACGGTTTCTGCAAAGAAAATGACACCTGAAGAAAAAACAGAGTTAAAACTAAACATTGGTAGAATACCTGAAATTTTATTAGACAACACTGATAGGAACAGAACATCTCCATTTGCATTTACCGGAAACAAATTTGAATTTAGAGCAGTGGGTTCGCAAACGAATTCCAGTTCTCCAATGGGAATTCTAAATACCATTGTTGCAAATCAGTTAAGACAATTTAAAAAAGAAGTAGATGCACTGATTAAAAAGAAAGTAGGAAAAGATGAAGCCATCCTAAAGGTACTGCGCAAATTAATTGTTGAATCAAAGAACATTCGCTTTGAAGGAAATGGATATGGTGAGGAATGGGTTAAAGAAGCTAAAAAAAGAGGCTTAGCTAATATTCAATCTACGGCAGAGGCGTTGGATGCTCTTATCTCAAAAGAGGCTATTGAGCTTTTTGAGAGCAATAATATCTTCAGCAAGAGAGAAGCTCATGCCCGTCATGAAATCCTCTTAGAGGATTTTACCAAGAAATTAGAGATAGAATCTAGACTTATTGGCGATTTGGCTGTAAATCATATCATTCCAACCGCCTTAAAATACCAAACTATGTTGATTTCCAATGTACAAGGGCTTCAAAATCTAAAATTAAAAGCAGATGTGTTTGATTTTCAGCTTAATTTGATAAAAACCATATCAAAACGCATTTCTGGTATCAAAAAAGAGGTTGAGGAAATGGTGAAATTGCGAGAAAAGGCTGAAACTACCGACAATGCTAGAAAAAAGGCCATAATTTATAATGATAAAATAAAACCTTTATTCGATAAAATTCGTACTAATGTTGACGCGTTAGAGATGATGGTGGATGATAAAGAATGGCCATTGCCAAAATATCGGGAAATGATATTGTTACGTTGATAAAAAAGAGGAGATTTGAATGAATTAATCTCTTTGAATTCAATAAAATAATAATTTTATTTGTCGATTATCATTGTCACTAATCTCGCAAAAAATTAACTAGACATAACTCAACATTCTATGAGCTTAATTCAAATCAAAAAAGTGTTTATCCTTTTCTTAATGATAAGCATGGTTGCTTCACCAGTATTTTCGCAAGATGATGCACCGAAGAAAAAAAGTAAGACACATAAAGCCGATGCACTGTACGAAAATGCTGAATATTTTAAAGCAGCAGAAATGTATAAAAAGTGTTGGGCAAAATCTAAGAAGCAAGAAGTAATTGCGAAGAGTGCATTTATGGCCGGTGAATGTTACCGCAAAATGAATAATGCCTCTGAAATGGAAAACTGGTATACTAAGTCTGTTGAAGATGGATACAAAGATCCGGTTGCACTTATGCGTGTTGCACAAGCAAAGAAATTAACTGGAAAGTACGATGAGGCAATTACCGCTTTAAATAAGTATAAAGAAAAAAATCCGGATGATGCGACAATTGCAGAATGGATGAGTGGCTTGGAAGCCGCACAAAAATGGAAAGACAATCCAACACGATACAAAGTTGAAAACCTGAGTCAACTAAATACAGACTCGTATGATTTTTCTGTAGTAGCGTCAAGTGCACACCCTAACACGGTTTGGTTTACATCATCAAGACAAGAAGCAACAGGTACAAAAAATGATAAATGGATTGGGCAAAAAGAGTTTGACTTGTTTAAGGCAAGCATAGATAACAATGGCAAATGGAGTACTCCTGTGCCGGTTATTGAGCCTCTTAACTCTGAAGCTAGTGACGGTGTTGCTTGTTATGACCCAACGGGAAGCATCATGTACTTTACACGTTGCGAAAGAATAAAGAACAAAAATGGGTATTGTAAAATTTATTCAGCCACTGCTTCAGGCGAAGGTTGGGGAGATCCAATATCAATGCCATTTAATTCTGATGATTACACTAGCGGACATCCAGCATTAAGTATAGATGGTAATACAATGTATTTTGCTTCTGACATGCCAGGTGGATTAGGTGGTAAAGATATTTGGATGAGTAAAAAGAATAAATCTACTGGCGAGTGGGGTGCTCCACAAAACATGGGTTCTAAATTCAATACTTCAGGAGATGAAATGTTTCCTACAATGAGAAAGAACGGTTCCTTGTTTTATTCGTCAAATGGAAAGACCGGTATGGGTGGTTTAGACTTATTTGAGGCTAAATCAGTTGGCGGTGCTTTTGATGAGCCGATTAATCTAGAATCTCCAATTAACTCTGAGGGAGATGATTACAGCATAGTTTATGCTACAGATAGCACAGGTTATTTATCTTCTTCTAGAGCCGGTGGCTTAGGAAGTGATGATATTTATGCATTTAAAATTCCACCATTGGTGTTTACAATGTCTGGATTGGTTTATGATACAGATACAAAAGACCCAATACCGGGAGCAACAGTAGAGTTGTTTGGTAGTGATGGTACCGCGTTAAGTGTGTTAACTGGTGAAGATGGTCGTTATAAATATGACCTTAAACCAAACGTGAAGTATAAAGTTTCTGCTTCTTATACAGGTTACTTAACCAAGTTCTTAGAAGTAAGCACTATTGGTTTAGAGCGATCTGAAGATTTCATTGGTAATTTCGATTTCCCATTAAAGTCTTATGCTAAGCCTATTGAGTTACCTGAGATTTATTATGACTTAGATAAAGCGACATTACGTCCTGAGTCTAAAACTTCATTGGATGGCTTAATTACAATTTTAGATGAGAATCCAAACATAACTATTAAGTTATTGTCTCATACAGATTCACGTGCTACAGATGCTTATAACCAAAACTTATCAGACAGACGTGCTAAGTCGGTTGTTGATTATCTGATTTCTAAGAAAGTTCCTTCTGACAGATTATCTTGGGAAGGAAGAGGAGAGCAAGACTTAAGAATTACGGATGAAGAAATTGATAAATTGGGATCTGAAGCTGAAAAAGAAGAAGCTCACCAAAAGAACAGAAGAACAGAGTTTGAAGTATTAAGCACAACTTATGTTCCTAAAAAATAAATTCTAAATTTTTAGAATGGAAAGCCTCTCTGTTTTACAGAGGGGCTTTTTTTATGTAATTTCGTGTTCCTTTTAAGGGCAATGAGCAATCAAACTAAATACGACAAACGCGGTGTATCTTTTGCAAAAGAGGATGTCCATGCTGCAATTAAAAAAATGGATAAAGGCCTTTTTCCAAATGCCTTTTGCAAGCTGATACCAGATATTTTAAGTGGAGATGAAGATTATGCACTAACAATGCACGCAGATGGTGCAGGTACAAAATCATCATTGGCATATGCCTATTGGAAAGAAACAGGTGACTTAAGTGTTTGGAAAGGAATAGCACAGGATGCGCTGATAATGAATTTGGATGATTTGCTCTGTGTTGGAATTACTGATAACATGGTATTATCTTCTGCAATTGGAAGAAATAAACATGTAATAACTGCAGATGT
>JABDLV010000067.1 GCA_013001815.1 Bacteroidia bacterium | reverse complement strand
GAACTTAATCCGGTTGCATCAACCCATCCTGTACCGTCATTAATCTGCCATTGAATATTTCCAACAGAAGATACAACAGAAATTGCTGTTGTTGCACCAACACAAACAGTGTCAACAGGTGCATTAGCTGTACCTGCACTAGGTATTATACCAACATCAACAAAAAATGTATCAGATGTAACACAATCTGCAGCTGTATCAGTTGCAAGCAATACATACGTAATAGTATTTGTAGGTACAGCTATTACGTTTGCTCCAATAATGGTATTTAAGAATGTAGGAGGATCCCATGTGTAAATGTAATCTGGGTTTACACTGCTTGCGCTAAATGTTACTGTGTCTGTTTGGCAAATAGCTAATGGCGAAGTAGTAGTTGTAACCGCAGGAGGTGCTAAAGAGTAAGCCGTTACAGGAATTCTTGGTGATTCACAAACTCCACCTGGGAATGGCATTACGATATTTGGATTTGTTATTAAACCATTATCAATGCCTTCCATAAAATCACTTAAGTCATTATTATCACTGTTGCCCATTCTCTGTAGCGAAGAGCCAGGAGGTAAAGTCCCGTGGTCAACACCATCACCAACCCATTCAGTGCCTATTGTTATGCTATAACCAGCAATGGTCGCATTCATTCCTTGTATATTTGTAGCCGGCCATTCCATTGGAACAAAGTCAACAATTTCTCCGACATCATCCAGTATAATTGCCCATCCTGTAAAGGTTGGGAAGTTACCCGGGTTCCATAACATGTTTGCACCCCAAGTGGTTCCAACTCCACCTGCATCAGACCATGCCATCATATCACCAGGTAACATGGTTCCAGAAAGTGTTTGTAAACTTGTGTTTACGTTATTTATATCTGAATAACTGCCGCTAATTGCAACCGTCCATCCGGTAACATCAACAGGTGCCGCTGATACATTTTGAATTTCTAACATGTCTGCCGGTGATCCAACATTTAGTTCTGTTATAACAACACTAGAACCCATACCTGCACCACCTGCACTATCTGTATTTGCAACATAATAAGTGGTAGTTCCATTAATAAATGGAGTGTAGGTGTTTCCTTGGTTTATAAATTCAGTAGCAGTAGGTGTTTCATACCATAACAATTGACCAGTGCCCGATGCTGAAAGATTAACAGGGCCTATTCCACAACGCGTAGAATCTACTGTTGTGTTAGTAGGAGGAGCAACAATGATAACATGAATGTTTAACACATTGGTAGTGTCTGTGCTTGCACCCACAACATAGGCACGATAATCTATGTCTTGTACCGGCATAACTACATAAACCGATGAATCAAAACCGGGGTTAGTTTCATTCACCCAACCTGCACCAATATTACTTTGCCATTGTATAATACCATTGGCATTATCAAGTGTTAAGGTAATGGGTGTGCCTACGCAAGTTGTGTCAGTAGTAACACTTGCCGTTGGCACCTGTGCAATTGCAGCTGTACTTAAAAACAAAAAAGTAGCAAGGCTGGCAAAAGCGAATTTTATACTTTTTAGAGGGTAAAAATTATTTTTCATAGAAACAGATTTTAATACAAAAGTTGAATTGATTTTAGCTTAATTTTAATCCATGAAAATAGATATAATTTGCTTGATTTCAAATAAGGTAAGTTTTGTATCTATTTAAAAACTAAATACATAGAAAATGCGTTGAGCTTAAGTTGATACTTGTTAGCTAGAAAGGGAAAAATTGATGATAAATTTGTAATGACTTTAACCCAAAAGGCTCAAAATCAATTAAATTTGAAATCTATGAAAAGGAAGTTGTTCGCCATTGTTTTTGTTATTCTAATTGGCATCCCATTATTTGTTTTTGGAAGTAATCTGAATGAAATTAGAATGGAGTTTTATCAGATTACGATTGATTCTAAAAATACCCCTCAGCTATTAGAAAAATTGTATGCCATTGATAATCCGAATGCAGTTATTTTAGCATACACAGCTGCAACCGAAGCCATCATGGCAAAAGTGGCATGGAATCCATATTCAAAATTTAATTATTTGTTTAAATCGAAAGAGACTTTCGAAAAGGCAATTCAGCAAAACGATAAAAATATAGAAATACGTTTTTTACGGTTTTCGGTAGAGCATCACATACCCAAATATTTGGGCATGAGTAAAAACTTGCAACAAGACAAACAAGTTATTTTAAATGAATTAGATAATAATTCATTAATGACAATGAATGAAGAAATGTTGAATTATACCATGCGTTTTTTAATCAATTCGAATCAATGCAGTAATGAAGAGCTGAGCAGAATTAGAAAAGTGCTTTCTGATAAGCAGCTAACTTCTAAACCCGATTAGATTATAAAATTTTATTTCGTGGTTTTGTATGTAATATTCTTCACAAAATCTTCACTATTCAGGCTAAGAACAAGGCAACAGCAAATACAATAAATTCAATAATTTTTGCTGAAAATCAATAGTTTAAGTAAAAATGTCATTAAACCTATTGCCTTAATATTTGTCTTGATAAATAGAATACAACAGAGAAACTCTTTGTAATATTTATACGTAAAATTGTGAATTAATTCAATGGATTATAAAATGAACAGTTTAAGATTATTTTTTCTGAGCACCTTA
>JABDLV010000237.1 GCA_013001815.1 Bacteroidia bacterium | reverse complement strand
ATAATTAAGTACTTACCTATTCAATGAACAATATAAATTCACCTCTTTTTAAAGAGTTTGCAAATGTAGTAAGATTAAGCTTATATGCAAAGCATTGAAGCATTATTTTTAGGTGTAAAAAGTGCTTCGCCAAATACGTCTTGACATGACTAATTAAAAAACTGATTAACAATAGTTTAACCCTATAATCCTCGTACTTTTTCTTTGTGCTTTTGTACCTGTTTTTTTAAGGCATCAAAAGCGCTTGAAGTTGCCTCTTCAAAAGTCTTTTTTTGGTCTTTTGCAAAGAGGGTTTTTCCGGGTGCATTCACTTTAATTTCTACTATTTTATTTTCCAATGCGTCCGGTTCTAGTTTAAGATAGACTTCGCCATCAATGATATGTTCATAATAGGTAAGAAGTCGGTCAACTTTGTCTTCAATAAATGCCAATAATTTTTGGTCGGCATTAAAATGAATGGAATGAATTTTAATTTTCATAATCTGTAATTCTGCAATCTGTAATTAAGCCTTGGGGTGGGCTTGCTTATATGTCCTTTTTAATTTTTCAATTGTATTATGGGTATAAATTTGTGTTGCCGCAAGGTTTGCATGCCCCAACAACTCCTTTACGGCATTTATATCTGCCCCATTTTCTAATAAATGCGTAGCAAAGCTGTGCCTTACCATATGAGGGCTTTTTTTCTGCTGCGTGCTTACCGCGCCCAAATATTTATTTACCACTCTATATATATACTTATCATACAAGGGTTTACCACTTTCATTTATGAGCAAATTTGAATGATTAAGGCCTGCCTTATTCAATATTTTATTCCTTTTTTCAAGGTATAATTCCAACTTTTCTACCAGCTGTTTTTGAATGGGAATTAAACGCTCTTTATTTCTCTTACCCAACACTTTTAAAGTACTTCCGGTTTTACTAAATCCACCAACCAATAAATTCACCAGTTCTGCCCTTCTCATTCCGGTTTGATACAATATTTCAATAATCAAATAATCCGTAAATGATTTAATATCAGATTCATCCAATTGGTCTTCGAGCACAATATTCATTTGGGCCGTGGTAACCACAGATGGCAATTTTTTAGGCGTTTTTGGTGCCTGAATTTTGGTCATTGGACTTTTTTCAAGCTTACCTTCTCTTATTAAAAACTTGAAATAGGTGTTGAGTGTGGCAATTTTTCTATTGATTGATTTTGGGCTTATTTCAGCTTCCATTAAGCTTACTATCCATGAACGAATATGAAAATGTCCAACTTCCAACCCATCTTCCATTTGGTACTGGCTTTTTATATAAATAAAGAATTGACCTAAATCGGTTTGATAGGATTTAATAGTGTGTGGAGAATATCTTTTTTCGAACTGGAGGTAATTAATAAAACTGCTAATCGGCATATTCAATGTTGTAGTAAGTATAATAATACGAAAAACAGCCCTCAAATGCAATGGAAAAGCCCTTAATTATGATTAAGGTCAAAAAAAAAGCCTATTCGAATAGGCTTTGCATTTTTGTTTTATAAACGGCTTTTTTGATAGTTTCTCTCTTTCTTACCGATGGCTTAATATATGCCTGCCTAGCTCTTAACTGGCGTACGGTGCCCGTTCTTTCAAATTTCTTTTTGAAGCGTTTTAGAGCTCTATCTATACTTTCGTTTTCTTTTATTTGAATAATAATCATTGTTCTATTTTAAGCGGACGGCAAAGTTAACAAAATAAGTATGGATTTTCTAAAGGTTTATTCAAAATAATTATTCGCCATTTTGGCATTTTTATACGCATATATAGGCATTTAGTTTTCATAAGCTGATCTTTAATTTTAATTTTGCAGCAGCTTAAATTGGGCAGGTTATATGGCAAATGTTAAATATATTTTTGTAACGGGAGGTGTTACTTCTTCATTAGGAAAAGGCATCATCTCTTCTTCGTTGGCTAAGCTATTGCAAGCTAGAGGCTATTCGGTTACAATTCAAAAATTAGACCCGTATATTAATGTTGATCCGGGAACATTGAATCCATATGAGCATGGAGAATGTTTTGTTACTGAAGATGGTGCCGAAACCGATTTAGACCTGGGACACTATGAGCGCTTTTTAAATGTAAACTGCTCACAAGCAAATAACGTTACCACTGGACGTATTTATCAAAACGTAATAAGCAAGGAACGAAAAGGAGAATACTTAGGACATACCGTTCAGGTTATTCCACACATTACAGACGAGATTAAAAGATGTGTTAAGTTGTTAGGTGAAACCGGTGACTATGAAATAATCATTACTGAGATTGGTGGAACTGTTGGTGACATTGAATCTTTGCCATACATTGAAGCCGTGAGACAAATAGAATGGGAAATGGGTTCAGATTGTGCGGTAATTCATTTAACACTTATACCCTATTTATCTGCTACCGGTGAATTAAAAACAAAACCAACGCAACACTCAGTTAAAGCATTAAGAGAAACCGGTGTGCAACCGGATGTATTGGTTTGCCGAACCGAGAAACCGCTTACCAGCGAATTAAGAAGAAAACTTGCTCTTTTTTGTAACGTTAAAAAAGAGGCAGTGATAGAATCTATTGATGTTGAAACAATTTATGATGTTCCGTTAATGATGCAAAAGGAACACCTGGATAAAGTTGTTTTGGATAAACTTAAATTACCTGCAAGACAAGAACCAGAACTAAATCATTGGAATGAGTTCTTATCAAAACTAAAAAACCCAACCTCTGAAATTAGAATAGGTTTAGTAGGAAAGTACATTGAACTAAAAGATGCTTACAAATCTATTTCTGAAGCATTGATACATGCAGGTGTGAGCAATGAAGCCAATGTTAAAATTTCCTGGATACATTCAGAAAAATTAAATGCCGATACATACCAAGACAGTTTGAAAATGTTGCACGGTATTTTAGTTGCACCGGGTTTTGGAGATAGAGGAATTGATGGAAAACTGTATGCTGTTAAATATGCAAGAGAAAACAATATTCCATTTTTTGGTATTTGCTTAGGCATGCAGTGTGCAATGATTGAATTTGCAAAATCTAAATTAAACTTAGAAGAAGCACATTCAACAGAATTTATTGAAACAACACGGGTGCCAATCATTGACCTAATGGAAGAACAGAAAAAAGTTACTTCTAAAGGTGGAACAATGCGATTAGGTGCTTATGATTGCGAATTGAAAAAAGATTCATTAGCACATAAGGCGTATGGTGCATCAACTATTAGCGAAAGACACAGACATCGTTATGAGGTAAACAATAAATACTTGAACGAATTTGAAAAAGCAGGATTAACAGCAACCGGTATAAACCCGGAAAGTAAACTAGTTGAAATCATTGAAATTAAAGACCACCCATGGTTTGTAGCAGTGCAATTTCATCCCGAGTATAAAAGTACTGTAGAAAAGCCACACCCTCTTTTTGTTCATTTTGTAAAAGCTGCAATTGATAACAGACAACCTATTAAAAGCAAAAACAGTGTTGTAGCTGTTTAATTTGGAGGATATTTTTTAACACATGGATAGGAATTCTTTTATTGGTTTATTGTTGATTGGGCTTATTTTAATTGGTTACTCATACCTTAATAGACCCACCCCTGAACAGCAAGCAGAGTTTCAAAGAAAACGCGATTCTATTGCAGCAGTTGAACTACAAGCTCTTCAAGATCAAAAAATTCGTGAAAGTTTAGAAGCAAATTCAAAGCAAATAGCTCCGCAAGTTGAAAAGGAAGTACTTCCAGATTCTATAAAAGATATTGTGGCTCAGCAAGAACTTGGTTCACTTTACAAAGCAGGTACTGGAACAGAAAGATTAATTAAAATTGAAAATGATACGCTTGCACTTTGGATTAATACACTGGGTGGAAAAATTGCTAGGGTAGAATTAAAAGGGTATAAAAAACACAATGGAGATCCTTTAATATTATTGAATTCGGACACATCAGAATTTGGAATTCAGTTTTATAACAGCACGAACCGGGATATTAATACCAACAACCTTTATTTTACTACAGAAAGCAATGGCTTTAGTGTTTCCGGTGATAATAAAGAAACCATTAGTCTTAAATTAAAAGTTGATGAGAATAAATACATAGAATATGTTTATGGCTTAAATGGCAGTTCTTATTTAATTGACTTTGACTTTAATGTTGTTGGAATGCAAAACGAAATTGCCTCCAATTCAACCCGATTCGATTTAAAATGGAAAACCGTATTAAAGCAACAAGAAAAAAGTTTTGAAAACGAAAGAAACGTTTCAACCGTTTACTATAATTATAAAGATGATGATGTAGATTATTTATCTGAAACAAAACCGGATGAAGAATCATTAAAATCAAAAATAAAATGGTTCTCTTTTAAACAGCAGTTTTTCAGTACTGCCCTAATTGCGGATGAACATTTTAACTCTGCAGAAATAAAAACAGAATATGATGAAGACTCTGAGGATTATTTAAAAATTACCGAAGCCAGAGTAACCATTCCGTATAGACATGCACCGGTAGAAAATTTTGGAATGCAATTTTACATCGGTCCAAATCACTACCAAACATTAAAAGCCTTAGACTTAAAAATGGAAAGACAAATTCCATTGGGTTGGGCAATTTTTAGATGGATAAACCAATTGGTCATTATTCCATTGTTTAACTTTTTTGATAATTACATTGCAAACTACGGTATCATCATTCTAATACTAACTGTAATTATTAAAGCCACCTTAATGCCACTTACTTATAAGTCCTATTTAAGTCAGGCAAGAATGAAAGTATTAAAACCTGAGGTAGAAGAAATACAGGCCAAGTTTAAAGGTGGCGATCAAATGAAACAGCAGCAAGAAACGATGGCGCTGTACCGAAAGGCGGGTGTAAATCCGATGGGTGGCTGTATACCGATGTTATTTCAAATGCCCATTCTGTTTGCCATGTTTCGGTTTTTTCCTGCATCTATAGAGCTGAGACAAAAAGCATTTTTATGGGCAGATGATCTTTCAACTTATGATTCTATTTACGATTTCCCAGGCGGATTTGAAATTCCGTTTTATGGTGATCATATTAGTTTGTTTACGTTGTTGATGTCAATAAGTACCGTAATGTATACCATGGTAAATCAACAAATGACCATGTCTACTAACCCACAAATGAAGTGGATGATGTATTTAATGCCGGTTATGTTTTTAGGTTTCTTTAATAATTACTCAGCCGGCTTAAGCTACTATTACTTTTTAGCAAACATTTTTACCTTTTTTCAATCACTTGTATTTAGAGGCTTAATTGACGAAGATGCAATACATAAAAAAGTACAAGAGCGTAAAAAGAAAGCCAAACCTGTGAAAAAGTCGAAATTTCAGGAAAGGCTCGAAAAAATGGCCAAAGAAAGAGGATATCAACCTCCTAAAAGAAAATAATTTTACTTCGAAATAAGTATTCATTAACTTTGTAAAAAATAAATATTATGTCAGCAGATTTTTTACCCATGTTGGGAACAGACTACGTAGAGTTTTACGTAGGCAATGCAAAGCAAGCCGCGTACTTTTATCAGCATGCTTTTGGTTTTGAATTAGTAGCTTATTCGGGACCTGAAACCGGCAATAAAGAGTGCGCCTCTTATGTATTAAAACAAAACAAAATTCGATTTGTACTTTCTACTCCTATGTCGCCAGATACTTATATGGCTGAACATATAAAGCAACATGGTGATGGTGTGCGAGTATTGGCTATCGAAGTGGAAGACGCTCAAAAAGCCTGGGAAGAATCAACTAAGCGAGGTGGAAAAAGCTTTGCTGAACCAAAAACAATGGAAGATGAATTCGGTAAAGTTACCGTTTCATCCATTCACACTTATGGTGATACCATTCACACATTTGTTGATCGTAGTAAATACACCGGACCTTTTTTACCGGGCTACAAACATGCGGCAAGCAAAATAAAGGTAAAACCAATTGGCCTGTTACATGTAGATCATTGTGTTGGCAATGTGGAGCTTGGAAAAATGAATGAGTGGGTAAGTTTTTATGAAGACGTACTAGGGTTTAAAACAATAATCACGTTTGATGATGAAGATATTTCTACTGAGTACTCTGCTTTAATGAGCAAGGTGGTTTCTAATGGTAACGGATATGTGAAGTTTCCAATTAATGAGCCTGCTGAAGGAAAGAAAAAATCTCAAATTGATGAGTATTTAGAGTTTTACAACGGCCCGGGTGTGCAACATATGGCTTTACAAACCGATGATATTATAGATACGGTAACTGAACTAAATAATAGAGGAGTAGATTTTTTACAAGTACCAAAAACCTATTATGAAACATTAGAAGATAGGGTTGGAAAAATTGATGAAGAAATTGAGGCGCTGAGCAAGTTAGGCATATTGGTAGATAGAGATGATGAGGGTTACCTTTTACAAATATTTACTAAGCCAGTAGAAGACAGACCTACCGTGTTTTTTGAAATTATTCAACGAAAAGGTGCCAAATCTTTTGGTAAGGGTAATTTTAAAGCACTCTTTGAAGCAATAGAAAGAGAGCAAGCAATTAGAGGAAATCTCTAATTTGAATTAGAAATACCATTTTAATAAGATAAGGAGCTAAATTTTAGCTCCTTTTTTTGTGAATTCTTACAAACACAAGAATTCCAGATTTTTCAAGCTTTTCAAGGGCCACTTCCGGTAAATTGGTTATAGAATCCCCTTAAACCAATAAACACATGTTAAGGAACCGAACAACAGTTGGCCATAACCTGTCAATGAATACAAAAATTTACACAACAGTAACCATGGCTATTATTTTTGCATTTCTTTCGCTCTTCTCATTCAATTCATTTGATTCCAACGCAGGTGTAGAAACATTTGGAAACAAAATGCGCGTTGTAAAAACGGAGCAGCTCAATAACAAAAATGTTAGATGGGATTACTTAATGGACCAACAAGTAATCGAATTAAGTATAGAAACTGCAGGTAAAAGAAAAGCAATGTGTTTAGATAACATGCATTTTAATTTAGACGGTAATTCTAAATTTGTATTGCAAGAGTTGAGCACTGCATTTGTATGCTATAACAAAGAAGAAAATAAATTTGGGTTAGATAAAATTGTTAGTGAAAAAATCGACATTAATGGTCAAAACGAGTTTGTTATTCCATTTGAAAAAATGAAACTAAGACCTGGAATAAATCATTTTTGGATTGTAATAAAACCCAACCCTGGGAAGGTGGCAAATCCGCAAGACATAGTAGTTGATTGCACCAACATTACAATTAACAAAATGAAATTTGAGCCTCAAATTCCAATTAGAATTCAAAAAGAAAAAGACAAAAGAGAAGAAGTAGACTATACTTTCTAATTAAGCAGGCTGACCTACCCACTCCGGGCTCAGTTCTTTAGCCAATGCATTAAATTGCTCAAGTGCTTTGCGCTTATCTTCGTTAAAGTTATAATCAATCAATTCATGTAAATACGTCTTTACGGTCGTATCATCATCTAACTTCTCACTCAAATTTTCAATTTCAGTATCGATATTCTCGATTCCATATTTAAACGCTCTATTTAGTTTGCTGTGCATTTCATAAGGCAACATTAAATTAGATACCCAGCAGGCAAATACAAATGGCAGGTTAGTTTCTTTCTTCCATTCATTTGATAAATCAAAAACATGCTTGAATTGGTTTTTATATTTAAAAGCCTTGTCGCCAATAATAACATACGCTGCATTCTTTTCAGGCTCTTTTAAAAACTCTTCTTCACCATTTAGAAAAGCCACATTTTTGCGCCAAAATTTAGTAGCAATTATTTTTGCAAGCATATTAGATGTTCTCGATTCATTGTCTAAATAAATCTTCTTTATATCGTATTTATCATAGTTACTAAGCAGTAACACACTTCCAACATTTCCATCTGAGCCAATGCAGTATTCAGAAATTATTTTTGCATTTGGAATGTTGCCTATCTCTGCAACAGGAACTAAACCCACTTGAACTTCATTATTAATCAACTTTTTTGCACACACAGAAGGAATATCTTTTTCAATTTTTAATTCATCTGAACTAAAAAATTTTTCTAATCCCTTTAAAAAAGGCAGTGAGTTGATGTAATTAACAATAGAGAGTTTCATATTCAGATTAATTTAAATGTGTAATATTTTGTAAACTAGCTCTTGCAGTAGTTGTCCTTCTGATGTACTTACATTGTTTACTCCTTTAAATTTTAAATCACACTCTCGTAACCAATGTATTATTCTAACAGATTTATGTTTAGGGTAATATCGTGCTGCACTGGTGTAATCACCTACAAAAAACGGGGGCACCCCTAAAACACTTGCAAGTTCGTTTTTACTTTTTTTATTAGCAAACTGATGAACTTTTAAAATTTTTGAAAAATATGAGTACAAAGTGCCTAATAAAACCGGTAAGGGGGCACTTTTAGAATTTGTACTAACATAATTTACAATTCTGTTGCTCTTTAATATATCTCTTTTTCCAATGGCATTCTGCAATTCGAACATATTGTACTCTTTGCTGATTCCAATATACTTTTCTACGTGATCTGAATTTATTTGTGAGCCTTCCTTTATATTCAACATAATTTTATCCAGCTCATTAGACACCTTAGAAAGTTTGGCACCTAAAAATTCAGCAATTAAATGAGATGCTTTAGGTTGAATGGAATAACCATTTTTACTAACATAAGAGTTTATCCAGTCTGGCACCTTATTTTCATAAAGTGGCTTCGCATTAAAAAACACAGCATTCTTCTGAATGGCTTTAGCCAACTTCGTTCTACCATCTAGCTCTTTGTACTTATAATTTATTACAAGCACAGTAGACTTTAGTGGGTTTTGAATGTATTTAATTAATGGATCATCAGCAGATCTACCAAACCCACGCAAACTCTGCGCTTCTTTTAAAACAACCACAGAATAATTACCCATCATAGGATAACGCTTGGCATTGTTTACTACTGTTAAGCTGTCAACCTCTTTACCGTATAATACAACCTGGTTAAATTCTCTGGAAGACTCATCAAGTACATTCTCTTCTATGTAAGAAGTTATCTTATCAATAAAATAAGATTCATGTCCTTGTAAAAAATAAACAGGGTGGTAAACCTTATTTTTTAGATCCTTCAATATTTGCTCAAACTCTGCCACTTAAAATTTCAGATGTTTAACAGTTAATCCATTATTCTTTAATTCATTCAGTGCATCAACACCAATTTTTAGATGCTCATTCACAAAATCCTGTGTTACCTTACTATCGCTTTCAGCTGTCTTTACTCCCTCCGGTATCATTGGCTGGTCAGATACCAACAACAATACCCCTGTTGGGATTTTGTTTATAAATCCGGCTATAAAAATAGTTGCCGTTTCCATGTCTACTGCCATGCAGCGCGTTACCCGCAAGTACTTTTTAAACTCTTTATCATGTTCCCATACCCTTCTGTTCGTAGAGTATACCGTTCCGGTCCAATAATCTTTTCCATGATTACGAATAGTAGTAGATACAGCTTTTTGCAAATTAAACGCAGGCAAAGCAGGAATTTCCGGTGGTAAATAATCATCAGATGTTCCTTCCCCTCGCACAGCAGCAATGGGCAAAATTAAATCACCAATTTTATTCTTCTTTTTTAAACCACCACATTTTCCTAAAAACAAAACCGCCTTTGGTTTAATAGCAGAAAGTAAATCCATAATGGTTGCAGCATTGGCTGAACCCATTCCAAAATTTATAATCGTAATCCCATTAGCCGTTGCATTGGGCATTGCTTTGCTTGTGCCCTTTACTTCCACCTTATTCCATTCTGCAAATAAATTAACGTATAGATTAAAGTTAGTCAGCAAAATATAATTGCCAAAATCCTCAAGTTCTGTACCGGTGTATCGAGGCAACCAATTTTCTACTATTTCAGTTTTATTTATCATACTTATCTTAGCCGGATAATTAGAGAATATGCTCAAATTAAATCTTCCTGAATGCGATTTAAAAGTACGCTCCTTAAAGCAAAGTAAACAAATTTTTGACGTAATTAGAAAGAAGTATGTAGAACTAACACCAGAAGAATGGGTACGTCAAAACCTCATTCACTTTCTTATTAATGACCAAAAATACCCTGCAAATTATTTTAGCGTTGAAAAAATGTTGAGGGTAAATAAAAGCCCAAGAAGAACTGATGTAGTCATTTATGACAACAATTTAAATCCATGGATGATTATAGAATGTAAGGCACCCACTATTGATTTAGATGAAAGTGTATTGTTCCAAGCTACCAAATACAACTCGGTGTTAGGTGCTAAATATTTACTTATTTCAAATGGCATGCAATCTTTTATCTTTGAGTATGAAAACGAAACTATAAATCAGCAAAGCGAATTTCCTGATTATAAATTATAATAATGAAAATAGATCCAAAAGAAGTTAAAACGGCAAAATTACATGGCTACCTATTAGGTGCTGTGGCACCGAGACCAATAGCTTTTGCCAGCACGATTGATAAAGATGGAAATCCCAATTTATCACCATTCAGTTTTTTTAATGTGTTTGGGGCAAATCCAGCAACCTTAATATTTAGTCCTGCAAGAAGAGTTAGAGATAATACGATTAAACATACTTTGGAAAATGTTTATGAAGTACCGGAAGTGGTAATTAACATTGTAAACTATGACATAGTTCAGCAAATGTCACTTTCAAGCACAGAGTATGAAAAGGGAGTGAATGAATTTGATAAAGCCGGTTTTACAATGGTTAAATCTGACACCATTAAACCATTTAGAGTGAAAGAATCTCCTGTTCAATTGGAATGTCGCGTAAAAGAAGTTATTGAAACCGGAACTGAAGGTGGGGCCGGAAATTTAATAGTATGTGAATTACTAATGATGCACATTAATGATGACATTTTAGATGCGGATGAAAGAATTGATCAAAATAAAATAGATTTGGTTGCGCGAATGGGAGCGAATTGGTACTGCCGTGCATCAGGTGATGCATTGTTTGAAGTTGAAAAACCAATTAGAAATAAAGGCATTGGTGTAAATGAAATTCCTGAACATATTAGAAACAGCGATATCCTTACCGGGAATAATTTAGGTCAATTGGGAAATGTAGAGCATCTTCCCTCCGCAAGCGACATTGAATCATTCAAATCCGATTCAGTTATTGCAGAATTGTTAAAACAGCATGGAGGAAATCTATCTGATTCTGAAATGCATAAACAAGCAAAGTTGTTTTTAGAAAAAAATGATGTGAATAATGCTTGGAAAATATTATTACTTAAAAGCTAGATATTCAACCCCTGCTCCCCTTTTGCATCTAGGGCATCACGCAAACCATTTCCTGCAAGCGTAAAACTTAACACCATTGCCATGATAGCTAGGCCAGGTAAAATTGCCAAATAAGCCGCATCTAAAATAATGTACCCATAATTTTCTTTTATCATGGTTCCCCATGATGGTGTTGG
>JABDLV010000233.1 GCA_013001815.1 Bacteroidia bacterium | reverse complement strand
CGGTCCTTATACTTATTCTTGGTCCAATGGCACAAGCAATTCAATCGCAACAGGATTGGCAGCCGGTACCTATCAAGTTACCGTGACAGACGTAAATGGATGTTATGTTGAGGAAACTATAAATGTAAATGGTATTCCATTAAGCCCGGCTCCCGTAATAACATTGGTAAATGATTCGCTGTATAGCTCCACTGGTGTAACATATCAATGGAATTTCAATAGCAGTCCAATTACAGGTGCAAATACAAATGTATATCCTGCAAACCAAACCGGAATTTATTCAGTTACAATTACAGATACTTTAGGCTGCGAATTAACTTCAGATACAATATCTGTATTGCTAACCGGAATTGATGATAATGGGTTTAATAGTAACGTTTCTATTTGGCCAAATCCGGCTTCTGACTTTTTGCAATATGAATTGAATATGGGGCAAAATCATGATGTCGCCATCGTGATTGAGAACATTCTTGGGCAAAGGCTGTTTTATGATGAATTAGGCAATATTTCTAGCATTAGCCAAAATGTGCAAGTAGCTAACTATGAGAACGGTATCTATTTCATCACGTTTATCATAGATAATGAGAAGTTCACCAAAAAATTCATTAAAAATTAAGATTTGAATATATATTTTAGCTTCAATTAAAACCAACCGAATTCGAGCTTTGTTACTTGAATTATAGATTTATTAAAGCTAAAATACTCATGTTCAGCCACGTAATGTGGAAACAGGCATATTATGCCTTTTTCATTTTTATTCTTCTCTTCTCTATAGATGCAGATGCTACTAGAATTACTGGCGTGCATTTAGTGGATGTAAACACAAACGCTGAATTAGGGTATTTACATAATGCTGCTGTTATTGATTTAGCTGTAGTTCCTCAAATAAATCTTAGTGCAATCCCCAATGGAAATATTACTAAAATTCTATTTTACGTAAATGGAAATTTTGTGCGCAGCGAAGGTGTTGCGCCCTATGCGATTGGTGGGGATGCTGCAGGAATTTTTAATGTTTGGACACATCCAGGAATAGGCTCACATATAATTGATGTTATTCCTGTAAATGGTATTGATACCGGGGAAGTACATTCGGTAAACATTCAGATTATTAATTCAGGTTCAAATAATTTATACTCCCTCATTGAATTTACTGAACCAACTTGTTCTAATTTAAGTAATGGAACTGCAAGTGCTAATGGTTTTGGTGGTAATGCACCTTATTCTTACGCCTGGTCTAACGGAGCAACTAGCAAACAAATATCAAATGTTTCTACGGGTGTGTATACGGTTATCGTAACGGATAATTCCGGAAATACTTCTCAAACTGTTTGTACAGTTTCTAATCCTCAACCGATTTCAGATAATGCAATCATTACAAATGAAAGTTGTTTTGGCAATGATGGAAGCATTGAATTAGCGATGAGCGGTGGAACTGAATCGTATAACATCAATTGGCTTGATGGAAACTTTGGACTTACGCGAGCTAATTTAAATGCAGGAACATATTCGCTTTCTCTAACAGATTATTATGGTTGTTCATTTTCATCTTCTTACACAGTTGGGTTAAATAATACAAATGCACCATTTACAGTCAATGAAACTATTATTACTGAATCATGTTTTGGGAATGACGGTTCCATTAGTATCACTTATATAGGTGGTCAAGGTCCATACAGTGTTCAATGGAGCAACGGAGCAACCGATGATTTAATTTCTAATCTTTCTCAAGGCAACCATACTGTAACAATTAGCGATGCAAATTCTTGCAGTGGAGATTATACTTTCTTAGTACCGTTTGATGCTTCATTGGGAAGTTTTACCGTAATACCAACTATAACTAATGATGCCTGTTACAGTCCCGGAAGTGGAAGTATTAGCTTAGGCGTATCCGGTGGAACAGCTCCTTATTCTTATAACTGGTCTAATGGAGCAAATGCGAATCCAAATTCAAATTTGGCAAGTGGTAATTACACTGTTACCATTACAGAACAAAACGGTTGCTCTAGCATTAATAGTTTTCAAGTTGGATTTGAAACAAGCGACCCTTCAATTAATTTAAATTCAACGGTACAAAATTTATCCTGTAACAATAGTGAAGGATCTATTGTGCTGAATCCAACAGGAGGCTTAGCCCCTTACTCCTATTCCTGGTCCATTGCAAATACGGCCAATTGCGGAGATTATTTAGAACAAGATAGTGTGGTAATCATAGAAGCCGAAGACGCTGTTCTGTCTTCTCACTGGTCTACACAAACAACGTTACCAAGTTACACGGGAAGCAGTTATATAGAGTGGAGATCGGGAGATACTACGCTTGCTATTATTAATCCGGGAAATGGAATACTTTCCTTTGTTGTGAATATATCAAACCCCGGCAGATACCATGTTCTGGCCAGAACCAGCACTCCCGATGTAAGTGAACACAATGATTGTTATATCCGATTCATAGATAGCGATATTCTATTGCAACAAGGAGCAAACTCTTTTGTTTCGTACGGTGACACTGCTATAAAACTATTTCAGAATACCGGTACTCAGGATTGGACTTGGCAAACTAAGGGTTCTATTGATCATATTGGAGGTCAAATCTGGACAGACTTTAATTCACCCGGGACCTATGAATTTGAAATACATGGTAGATCTAGTTTGTTTAAACTGGATAGACTTATGTTGGTTCATATTGATTATGATGAAACAATTGCAATGGATACTTCCAATGCGCCATCACCAATAAATGATTGCAACTCTAATCAGTTGTTAGGTTTAAGTGTTGGCCAATATGGTTTGGTGATGACAGACGCAAATGGTTGTGAAACAAATGCTGTTTATGATGTATCAGATTATGAGCCAATTACTATTACTTCTGCCATAAATAACCCTGATTGCTATTTGCAGAATACCGGCAGTGGTACGGTCAGAGTGGCAGTTCAAGGGGGTAACTTACCCTATTCTTATGCTTGGAGTACTTCCGCAACTGACACTCTTAACTTTTTAGAGAATTTACCTGTAGGTAATTATACAATAACAGTAAGCGATAAAGACAATTGCACCCAGACTGCATTTGTAGAACTAACAGGTGCATTACCAATAACAGTTTCTGATTCAATCATTTCGGCTACATGTAAAGGAATTAGTGATGGAGAAATAATAATTAGTGGTAATACCGATTATACTTATTTATGGTCAAACGGAAATGCTTCATCCAGCATTTCTAATTTAGCGCCTGGTGAATACAAAGTTAAGGTTAGTCAAAATAATTGTTCAGAATTATTTAGTTACACTGTACCGACAGTGCAATCCATTAATCTTATAGAAACACACACTAATGAAAGTGCACCCGGTGCAGCTGATGGCAGTGCTCAAGTGGTGGCAACAAATGGTACCGAACCCTATCAGTTTTTGTGGAATACCAATCCAAGTCAATTTACAGGCTCAGCTACATCCCTTGTAGCAGGCACTTATCATTGCACCGTTACCGATTCTATAGGGTGCTTTGAGATAATAGAAGTCATGGTAGAGTAGCGTTTTAAAATTTCATTTCCATTTCATAAGCCGCTTAATTTTTTCAATTATATTTACGGTTAACCAGTAGTATTTTTTATACTTATCCCTATTGCTCTTGCACTCTTATGAAATCGTTTTATTTTATTCTGGCGTTTGTATTTATTGTTAAAATTTCAAATGCCGGCTTAACCAACTTTACCTTGGTTGATGCACAAACCAATTTGGATTTGTATTTATTAACCAATCCTGATACCGTGGTGTTAGCCAACACACCTGTCATTAGTATCCGTGCGGACGTCAATACAACTGTTTCTAAAATTGAATTTTATTTAGACGGTGTTTTTCTTCGCTCAGAGGGTGTTGCTCCTTATGCTATTAATGGTGATGCCGGTGGAAATTATACACCCTGGTCAGGATATACAAAAGATGTAACTCACCAACTGAAGGCATATGCTTTTAGTGGTGCAACAATTGTTGATTCATTAACTATTGATATTGTTTTTGTTGATACTCAAGGAAGTGGAGGGGGAACAGGTGTGATCAACACCGGTAGTCCAACAGACACAATTAGTGGAGAGTTAAGAAAGTGGCATCGCGTTACATTAACATTCCCTGGACCTGCAGTTTCTGAAAATGATTTAATTAATCCCTTTCTCAATTATAGATTTAATGTAACGTTCACAAAGGGGGCGAAAACTTTAGTTGTGCCTGGTTTTTTTGCTGCTGATGGATTAGCCTCTGAAACGAGTTCAGATTCCGGTCACTATTGGCGGGCTCATTTTGTACCTGATGAAGAAGGATTGTGGAACTACACCTTATCTTTTGTAACAGGTGATAGTGTTGCATTAAGTAATACCGGTGGAACCCCAATTAGTTTTAACGGACATTCCGGAAGTATATTTATTCACCCTACTAATAAGGTTGCACCTGATTTTAGAGCAAAGGGAAGACTGGAGTATGTTGGTGAGCGCTACTTACAATTTAGAGAAAGCGGAGAGTACTTTATAAAGAATGGGACCAACAGCCCTGAAAATATTTTAGGTTATTACGAATTTGATAATACTATTGATAATGGTGGACCAATAAATGCATTGGACACTACAAATTATTTAGATGGCTTACATCATTTTGATGCTCACTTGTTAGATTGGAATGCCGGTGATCCAACTTGGCAAGGAACCAAAGGAAAAAGAATTATTGGTGCGCTGAATTATTTAGGCAGTAAAAAAGTGAATTCCGTTTTTGTAGTAATTAATACAATTATAGCTGAGGGAGATGATGCACATCCTTGGACAACATATTCAGAAAGAGAAAGGTACGATGTCTCGAAACTAGAGCAATGGGATATTCTCTTTTCTCATATGTCAAAACTTGGGCAATCTGTTCACATGGTTTTATCTGAAAGGGAAAACGAAAATTTTCTAGACAATGGCGATTTAGGTTTACAAAGAAAGCTGTACCATAGAGAATTGATTGCACGCTTTGGTTATCACTTAGGAATATGTTGGGATTTTGGAGAGGAAAACACAAATACCTTAGCGCAAGTTGAAGATTACATGGATCATTTAACAGAGCTAAATCCTTATAAGTCCTTTATTGTATTGCACACTTTACCCGGTGGATTTAGTCGATATACTCATTTTTTAGGTGATACATTATTAGGTGGAGCATCCTTTCAGGTTCAATGTTGTTCCGGGCCCAATTTAAATGATGCCATAAATAATATGAAAAAGAACTGGGGCTTGTGGTCTGCTAATGCAGGTCATAAATGGGTGCTTTATTCTGATGAAGTTGGGCCTCCCGGAATTGGATTAACACCTGATGGACCGGGAAATAACCATGACAACAGAAGGGCATATCATTTATGGGGAAATGTGATGGCAGGTGGTGCAGGTTCTGAATATTATTATGGAATATTTGGTGATCATGATGATATAGATTGTGAGGATTTTAGAAGCAGAGATAGTTTTTGGAATTATGGAAAGCACATGATTACATTTTTTGAGAATTACATGCCGGTTACTGAGTTAAATCCGGATAACAATATTACACCCAGCACCAATGATTACTGTCTGGTGAAGAAAGGAGAATTTTATTGTATTTATGTTAAGGATACCGTTAATAATCAGACTTTAAATTTAGAGTCATATAATAAAACATTTTATGTTCAGTGGTACAATCCTAAAACGGGCGCTTTATTGCCAACCGGCTCAGCAACTACCATAAGCGGGCCTGGTGTGGTGTCTCTAGGCACTCCATTAAATGGAAATATAAATCAAGATTGGGTTATTCTAGTAAGAGATGCTGCTAGCGTTGACTTGGCCGTAAACGTTGTAAAGCAAAACAATTTTTGTCAGGGCACAAGCAATGGAAGTATTGTGATTGAAATGGTTGATGGCATCAGTCCTTTCAATATTAATTGGTCAATAAGTTCTACATCGTTTAATTTGAATTCTCTTAGTAAGGGTACATATACATATACAATTACAGATGCAATTGGGAATTTGCTTGTTGATTCTGTTTTTATAGATGAAGCTCAGGTAATGCAAATTACCGGAGCGTTTAAGAATCCTAGCTGTGATAGTTTATTTAATGGTTTGGCTCGAATTGAAGTGCAAGGAGGTACGCCTCCTTATGATTATTTATGGAGTACTTCAGCTATGGATACGCTAAATGTTATCGCTGACCTTTCCCAAGGATCATATTTAGTAAATGTGACAGATGAAATAGACTGTTACATTGAAGCAAATTTTAATTTGATTAATTCCGCGCCAATAATTATTCAACCAACAATCACAAATGCATCTACACCGGGTGCAGCAGACGGTTCTATAATATTAAATGTTTCCGGATCAGAAGCACCTTATTCTTTTGCCTGGGAAGATTTTTCATTGAATAAAACCAATATTTTAAGTGGATTAACAGCGGGCACTTACCGTTGTTTGGTGTCAGATGCATTTGGTTGTGCATCAATTATCAACCTTACCGTTAATTAGCATATTTTCAGTTAGCCTACTAAAAGCCTTATTTATGGCTATTTTCAAGAAGTTTAGAGAATTCATGCTGCTTGTAATCAGTTAATTACAGGGAAATTGTTAATAAAATTGCCTTCTTTGTTAATAACTCTTAAATTCGGGTACCTTAAAAACCAATAGGTAAATCATTTATAGTGATTTACAGTTATCAATTAAACCTAAACTGCAGCAAACCCTATGAAACGGAGTATACATTGCGGCAATGCAATATTCTATTGTATTGTTGGGGCCATCATGTCATTTCTTTTCTTTCCTGTTTACAGTATGGCTAATGGTATTAGCTCAGTAAATTTATTGGATGCTTCGGCTAATGTGAGTTTACAGCCTGTTAGTAATGGTGATACAATTGAATTGTACGGGTATGATGCCATTTCATTCGAAGCTGTTACATACGGCTCTGTTACAAAAGTGGAATTTTATTGGAACGGGAGTTTTGAACGTTCTGAATCCAGTGCACCTTATTGTTTAGCGGGTGACCAAGCAGGTGATTTTAACCCATGGCATTTCTTTAATTTAAATGTAATTGAAAGTATAAAGGTTATTGCCTTTAATGGTGCAACAAAAGTTGATACGGTTGAAATCAATTTTGTATTAATGAATACTGGACCACCTAGAGTTCCTTCAGCTCCATTAACATTTTCCTGCTTAAATAACTTTGATGTATTAGTCTATAACGAAGAAAGTACACATACACATAATTCAGTGGATGACGCAACACTGTTGATTCAAAATTTAGGACTTGCGAATGGCTTTACAGTAACTGTAGATTCAACAGGTGCAGAATTTGATAATTTGGCAACCTTGAATAATTATGAGGTGGTAGTGTTTGCTAATACCAATGGGTCATCCATTCTAGATGCAACACAAAAACAAAATTTTGAATACTATATTCAACAAGATGGCGGATTTGTGGGCATTCACAGCGCTGCAAATACGTATAGATATGGTACTTGGCCATGGTATAACGAGCTCGTTGGAGCCATTCCCGGAACGCAACCAAAGTATACGTCTCAATCTGTAAGCGCTACTATTTCTCCTGTAGTTGAGCATGCAATTAATGCAGACTTTCCATCTTCAAAAAACATCAATGAAAAATATTATTACTGGAATACTGCAAATGGATATTTCAGTCCCAATAATAATGTGTTGTTAGAAGTTTCATCAACCGGCAGTCAATCGTATGACGCTGCAAGACCAGTAGCCTGGTATAAAGAATACGATGGCGGTAGGTCATATTACATGTCGCTAGGTCATAAAACGAGTTTGTTCAGTCCGGGAGATACAGATTACAAACAGCATTTATTAAACGGAATTAAATGGGCTGCAGACAAAAAGCTGACCATTTGCGGTGAGTTTAAAAAGTGGCACACCTTGGATCTTACTTTTACCGGACCTTATGCTTATGAAAATGGGAGCTTTAATACATTTTTAGACTATCGTCTGAATGTAACTTTCACTAATGGATCTGAAGTCTTTACTGTTCCGGGTTACTACGCAGCTGACGGTTATGCTTGTGAAACTGAAAGTTATAGAGGAGATAAATGGAGAGTACATTTCGTTCCAAATAAAATAGGCTTATGGAATTATAGTGTTTCGTTCATTGCAGGAACAGATGTTGCAATCAATAGTTCCAATGGAACACCAGTAAGTTATATAGATGGATTAACAGGTTCGTTTACCATAACGCAATCCGATAAAAATGGAAATGATTTTAGAGCCAAAGGTAGGCTGAAGCATGTAGGTGAACATTATCTGCAATTTGAGGAAACCGAGGATTATTTTGTAAAAGGTGGTACTAATAGCCCTGAGAATTTCTTGGGTTATTTTGAGTTTGATGGTACCTATGATAATGACGGCCAGGCGAATGATTTAGAATCATCTGGTTATGGAGATGGTTTGCATCACTATGATAATCATGTGCAACACTGGAACTCCGGAGATCCGGTATGGCAACAAAATAAAGGGAAGGGAATTATTGGGGCAATTAATTATTTAGCCTCTTTTGAAATTAATTCCATATACATGGTAATTAATAACGTGGAAGGCGATGGCAGAGAAGTGTTTCCTTGGACAACCTATCAAGAACGAGTGCACTATGATGTTTCAAAGTTAGATCAATGGAATTTGGTATTTAAGCATATGGGGCAGAAAGGAATAATGTCTCATTTAGTTTTGCAAGAAGCCGAGAATGATCAACTGTTAGATAATGGAGCCCTTGGAACACAAAGAAAATTGTACTACCGTGAGATGATTGCTCGTTTTAGTCATCATTTGGGTATTAATTGGAATATGGGGGAAGAAAATACGAACACAGATCAACAGCGAAAAGATTTTGCAACGTATTTTAAAAATACAGACCCTTACCAAAACTTAGTGAGTGTGCATACGGCTCCCGGTGATCACATTGCTGTTTATACTCCTTTACTTGGCTATCCGGATGTTGATGGAGCATCTATTCAAACCAATGTGGCAGGAGTTCATTATGCTACAAACTTATGGAAAGACAATTCAGCTAATGCCGGTTTAAAATGGATTGTACAAATGGATGAGATAGGCCCACCTGAAGATGGTGCAATTCCAGACGGGCCGGGTAATAATTTAACCTTACTAAGAGAAGAAGTGCTATGGGGTAATTTAATGGCAGGTGGTGCAGGTGTTGAATGGTATTTTGGTTATAATCACCCCAACAACGATTTAGACTGTGAAGATTTTACAACTCGTCAAAACCTTTGGAGGTATACTAAAAAAGCATTGAAATTTTTCAATGACTACATACCATTTATTGAAATGGATGACCACAATAATTTAACCAGTGTAGTTAATGATGATTATTGTTTCGCAAAACCTGGAGAAGTATATGCCATATATTTACCGAGTAACATGCTCACCACAGATTTAAATCTTCAATCGTATGCAAATACATTTGATGTTCAGTGGTATGATCCAAGAAATGGTGGTGCTCTAGTAAATGGTTCAGTTACCAGTATACAAGGGCCGGGTTTAGTTAATTCCATCGGTTCACCACCGGGAGGAGCTGTTAATAAGGATTGGGTTGCACTCGTGACTCTGCAAACAGGTGGGCAAATGTCTGCAAATACAAATGTGTCTCACCCTACATGTTACCAAAATTCAAACGGATCTATACAGGTTAATATTGGTGGAGGAGTCCCACCTTATTCGTATGTATGGTCAAACAGTGCAACTACTTCTGATATAAGCAACGTTATGTCTGGCGTATATACTGTAACTGTGACAGATGCAAATGGCAATGTAAATACAATAACAGAAATACTTATTGATCCAAATCCTGTTCAATTCCAGTCAAACGTTTCACCTATCCCATGTGCGGGTATGGGCAATGGAAGTGCAACAATAGTGGTAAGCGGAGGAGTATCTCCTTATAGTTATTCCTGGAGCACCAGTCCTGGTTTAAATTCAAATCAATACTTGAATATGTCTGCAGGAATTCATCAAGTAACGGTTACTGATATGAATGGTTGCAGTAAGCAAGAAAGTATTTGGATAAATGAACCAAGCCCATTGATATCAATGTACATTCCAGCACATCCTTCATGTTTTGGGGCTATTGATGGTAACATTAATTTGTTAGTTAGTGGTGGTATTGCTCCTTATTCATATGTTTGGAGTAATGGATTTACAACAGAAGATGTAAATGGACTAGGTGCAGGTTTGTATTTTGTACAAGTTACTGATGCCAAAGGTTGTGCCTCTCTTGCAACTATATTATTAAATGATCCATTGCCTATTTCTTATTCTGCAGTTGTTACAAATGTAAGCGGAATGGGATTAAACGATGGAAGCATAGTTCTAGCCATTTCAAATGCGGTTAATCCTACATTGGTGAATTGGATTTCACAACCGGGAAATTTTTCAAATGCTGCTTATAATTTAACGAGCGGTTATCATTCATTTACTATTACTGATGCCAATGCTTGCACTTTAAGTGGTGGAGAAACGGTAAATCAACCTCAATCAATAATTAAACTGCCTAATGGAGCAGCCCATTCAGGTCACTTTATTCTAAACCCTAATGCTTCAAACAGTGAGAGTGTTCAAATACAGTTATTAAATCCTCCGGTAGAGGAATCTATAATAATTGTGTTGAATTCTATTGGTAAGATTGTCTATTCTTCGAAAATGGATGTGGAGGAAAATGTTCATGCCATTCCATTTAATGAATTGCAATTAAACGCAGGAGTGTATTTTGTGCGTTTAAAGAATAGTATGTGGAGTGAAACCGTAAAGTGCTTACTTTACTAGTTACTTTTTGATGATACGCTGCGTATCCATGTAATTCCCATTCTTTACTTCAACAAAGTAAATACCTTTTTCAAACTCTTTGGTATCAACGTGAATGGATAGAGACGAGGGTTCAAACTCTTTTAAAAATATTTGCTTCCCGATAATATTAAAAATTCTAACCGTTGTAGATTCTTCTGTGTTCCATCCCAATTCTAAATTTAAAGAAGAGGCAAATGGATTAGGGTATACTTTTACTAACTCAGCATCTTTGCGAATTTCAGTTTCTGAAATATTATCAGAATCATTAGATGCAAACGCGGTGAAAGAAATACTCACCATCAATAAAAAGCCGAATATGTACTGTAGTTTTTTCATTTTCATTTCCCTATAAAGACCATTCAAAATAGTGTTGGTTTAATAGGCTTATTTAAATATACGCTATTGAGCCTGAGGGGTTACCGGAAAAGGGTTAAATAGGCCCTTTTTAGTGGCCAATTCATAGAAAAATGCTCCAAATACGCATAAATACCCTATCGTAAGAAAGGTTAAATTCTCGCTAAAAGGCTCATTAGCATAAGCAGAATAGCTTAAAATGGCCATTGCTGACCATATAATTGGATATCTGAAAAAACCAAATATACTAAGTGCAACCAATGTATTGATATACCAAGGGTGCACTGTGGTTGCAAAAAAGAAGTGAATACTTAAAAACAACAAACTGTATTTTATAAGTTCTGCTGTAGTGAGTTTTTTAATCGCAGCAGTGATTCCTAAAACAATTAACACAACCACGAACGGTATCCAGTGCCCAACTAATTTGATAATGTTGTAATCATAAATGAGATAACCAACTTGTCTAATGAGATAATAAATACTTGCATTAAACTCAAATGACTGCAGGAATAAATCTACACTGCTAAACAGATTTGTAAAAATTTGTGAGTTAAAAAACGGTGCAAATAAAATCACTATTACCATAATAAAAGCCACTGAGAAAACGAGTATTTGCTTCGCCTTTAAATATCGAAGCAATAATGGTGCGAATAGTAATGGCAGCATTTTAGTGGCTACAGATATTGCAATCATAATAGCAGACAGGCCAATCTTTTGTTTATGCATTGCCCAAAATCCAAGCAGCAGAAAACAAATCATAACCGTTTCAAAATGGGCATTGCCCATAATTTCAACAATTACCAGAGGATTAAAGGCATAGAGTAAGACGTTTCTCTCATTTAATTGTAATGCCCTCAGCAATTTTAAAGCAATAGATATCACTGTTATTTCAGAAAGCAGCAATAGTAATTTAAAAATGAAAATACTCAAGCTTAGATTTTCTACATCCAGTGCAGCAGCTATGGTAAATAAGTACTGACTGAATGCCGGATAAACAGTGTAATAGTTTGGCGAGTTAAGTATTGCATATAAGGATTCATTTAAGCCTGCAACTGCAACAGAAATTTCATTGATAAAATAGGATGGTGTAAATAAAAACGGGTTGTAACCATTGACACTAGCTCTGCCATCCCAAATAAACCGGAATACATCATCAGATAAATTGGGTTCTGAAAAGAGCAAACACACACGAGCAAGTAATGCTCCAATTAATAGGTGCCTTAGTTTTAAATTGGATTTTAATATTCCAAAGTACAGAACAAACAGCCCTGTAAATAAAACCAGCACCTCTGTAAATTCTGATCGAAGGGTGAAGTAGTTTAAATATACCGCTGCCAGACAAAACAGAGCAATAAAAAGGTAGCTAAGCCATGGTTTAGCTTTCATAAATTATTTGGCTAATACAGAATGCTTCACAGAGTAGAAGAACACCATTCCAAAACCCAGAGTAAGCATTACATGAAAAGGAAATAATCCAAAATCATCATACCTAACCGCTAAATAAATGCCACTGGCAAAGTATACGGCAAGCAAACCTTCAAACATACTTAACCAGGTAAGTTTACTCATTTGGTATTTACTGTGTTTAAAGTTTCCGGTTAAGCCGGTTATGTTGAATTTTGGTGTTCTGATAAATGGTGATTGCTTTCCTCTTAATCCTTGTACTACTGCAACTGCATTGTGCAATGAAATTCCCATGCTCATGCTTAAGAACAAAGGGAACTTTAAAAAGAACTTAAAGAAATCAATTAAGGGATTGTCTGATTTTGAAATGTATGACACGAAGTAAAATACTCCCAAGCTTACAAAACTTAATACAGTAAAAGAAGCAAATAAGAAATATCGGTCTAATGCCGGACTATTTGATTTTAGTACAAGTAAAGGAATACTCAAAACTGAAACCACAACAATGCAAATAAAAATAATGCTGTTTGCCAGGTGAAAGAACGCATGCAGCTTTTTCGGAAAGGGCAAATCAGCCTTCATTACATTGCCAAGATTTTTGCGTGCGTTTTCCGCTGCACCTTTGGTCCAACGATATTGTTGAGATTTTAAAGCATTTATTTGTGCGGGCAATTCTGCAGGAGTTCCAATTTCTTCCAGGTACTTAAATTTCCAGCCTTTGAGTTGTGCCCTATAACTCAAATCCAAATCTTCAGTAAGGGTATCATGCTGCCATCCACCGGCATCTTTTATGCATTCTTTTCGCCATACACCTGCAGTCCCATTAAAATTGATAAAGAAGTTTTTTGAATTCCTTCCTCTTTGCTCGACAGAAAAATGCGCATCCAGTCCAAACGCTTGCAATTTTGTTAAGATGGAATATTCTTCATTCAAATGTTTCCATCGGGTTTGTACTACACCAACATTGTCATTATCAAAATGAGAAACGGTATCTAATAGAAACTCAGGATGCGGAACAAAGTCTGCATCAAAAATGGCTATTAAATTTCCTTTTGCTTTTTCTAATCCGTACTCTAAGGCCCCTGCTTTAAAACCTACACGATTGGTTCTTCTAACAGCAGAAATATCTATCCCTGTGGCTTTTACTTCTTCAACAACCTTATCAATAATTTGAACTGTTTCATCATTGCTGTCGTCCAGCACCTGAATTTCAAATTTATCTTTCGGGTAATTAAAAGCTGCAATGGATTTAATGAGTCGTTCTACAACATACAGTTCATTGTACACCGGTAATTGTACCGTAACAAAAGGCAAATCTTCCGGTAGTACATTTTCTTTTCCGTTTGGATTTTGCAGTGCAAGGCGCTTGCGTTTATTTCGTTCACGCAAATACAAAATCGATAAGTGAATTTGTACCATGCTGTAAAGAAAAATGAAACCGATTGCCGCGGTGTAAATGATGAGTATGGCTATTTTCATACTAAGTTTAAGGGGCTCAAATATATTTAAATATAGTGAATAGAATCTTATAACCTGCAAGCACACTACCCTTAATGGTTCCGCTTACTTTTGAGGTACCAATTCGTACTCGATAGGGCACTGCAATTTCTGTAGTCTTCATGCCTGCCTTGGCAGCTTTTGCCTGCATTTCAACAGTCCAGCCATAGGTTTTATCATGCATTTTAAGAGCTAACAGTTGTTTCCATTTAATAGCTCGAAATGGACCTAAATCGGTGTAGTTTACTTTGTATAAATGGCGGATTAAAAATGTAGATAAAGCATTGCCAAATTTTTGAACAGGTGTAAGCGAACCCTTTTCTGCTTTACCCAAAACACGTGAGCCAATAACCATATCCATATCGTTTTCAATTATTGGTTTTATGAGTTCAGGAATTTTTTCCGGGAAGTCACTGTAATCTCCATCAATAAAAACGATGATATCAGGTTGCTGTTCTTTAGGTAATTCTTCAATGGCATTCATACAAATTAAACAGGCATAACCATAACCCATTCTTTTTTCAGTAAGCACTATGGCCCCTGCATCTTTAGCAACTTGTTCCGTATTGTCTTTTGAATTGTTGTTTCCAACATAAACACTACTCACAACATCTTTGGGGATATCATGAATGACTTTTGCAATTGATTGTTCTTCATCAAATGCAGGGATGATAACATATACTTTGGGAGATGGATTCAAGATTTAATTTTGGATAGTCCAGCCGTCTTTGCCAACGGTAATGGGTTCATTATAACGACCGGGTTCATCAGCATTTTCTAAATTAAGTACACCACGCGGACATACTGCAGAGCATACACCACAGCCGACACACGATGAACGGATAATATTCTGGCCTCTTTGCGCATACCATTTTACATCTATGCCCATTTCGCAGTAGGTAGAGCAATTACCACAACTTATGCACTGTCCGCCATTGGTTGTTATTCTAAATCGTGATTTGAATTTTTGTACCATACCCAAATAAGCGGCTAACGGACAACCAAATCGACACCACATTCTATTTCCCATCAATGGATAGAATCCTGTTCCAACAACACCGGCAAATACAAAGCCAATCATAAAGCCATAGTTGTCACGAATTTTATATGCATCAATGCCTAATAATTTTTGTTCTCCGCTATACCAATGATATGCAACGGCTGCAGTCATTATCACTGCAAAAACCAAAACGGCATGTACTAACCAACGTTCAATTTGCCAAGCCTTTAATGATTTATCTGATAACTGTCTATATGGATCACCAAACGTTTCTGCTAAACCACCACAACCACAAACCCATGAACAGTACCAACGCTTGCCAAACAAATAAGTAAACAGTGGCACACCAATTAAGAATAATGCAATTCCCCAACCAATCATAAATAGACCAATGGTACCTGCTTGAATATGTTCATCCAAGCGGTAATCAAAAAAGAACGTGTATTCCAATGGCCATGCGCTTTTTAAATCATAACTGGGCATGTTAAGACGTTTTAGTATTTGTGGGATGGTAAATGCAAACGCAAGCTGGAAGAAGATAACAGAGTAGGTTCGTATTTGCTGATATTTTGAGTGCCGATATTTCATCAACATTCTAATTCCCATTACTACCATTGCCAAACAGTATAATACTCCATATAAAAACCACTGGTCTGCCTCGCCTCCATTCAATTTATAACTTAAAGGATCCAGCATAAGTACCCAGTTGGTAATGTACTCCGGTTTTTTGTACAAGTAAATATAGAACAGAATTAATAGTGTACCGGTAATTATTCCGATTGCACCTCTGTTTTTCATGCTGCTGAAAAAGATATGGTTGTGTTTAATTCCTGCCGGTCCATCATTAGCTTTTGGAAGAATGTACATCAGTGCACCAATGCAACTTAAAATAAAACAGATGATGAACATTGGCATAAGTAAATCATTCAATGGACCAATGCTTGAGTTTTTTACAATTGGGAATGTATAATTAGCATACATTACCTTATTCCATTCTTCATTAGCTTTTAATTCCTCATTTACTTTATTAAAAGCCCCGTTAAAATCATTTATGAAGGCGAATTTAGACGCATAGTCTTTGTTCATCATATCTGCCAATGCAGGTGTAAGTACCTCTTGATGTTGTGTATTGGTAATGCTGCTTGTAAAGCTTTCTTGCGTGAGTTTATAATTACTCATGCTTAAGCTAAAAATAAACAGTAGCAAGCACATGGTAAATATGGTTAAGCCTATGGTTTGTATCAGTCTCATTTAACCAAATATTTTTGAAAGCAAGCCTTTATTACTTTTTAGTGTTACTTTTTTATTTGAAAGTTTTTCATTCCAGGCATCAACAATATCTTGTTCATGTTTTTGAAAAAACTCGGGATCGAAATTGCATTCGTTTAGATTTGCCAGGCATTCGGTAATTGTTCGCTTTTCAGAAATCCACTTATCCCATACTTTATGTCTGTGACGAATGCCAAATACATTAACGCCTAATATAGCTTTGCTGGATTTATCAAATCGTGCTCTAAAACTTTTTTTACCGCTTTTATCTTCCCAGTAAAAGTTTTCTTCATTGTCTTTAGGTTGCGCCCAAACCCAACCATAGGTTTGATATTCTATATCTAAAAACTTTGCTGAGTTATACCAATTGCCTGGAGTGTAAGCAGTCTTGTTGCCACAAATGTTTTTAGCTACCACTTCTCCCATTAATTTTCCGGTGTACCACACTTGTTCAATGGGTCTACGTTCGCCAATAGTTGATTTAAATTCTGCGCAATCGCCTAGTGCATATACGTTTTCTATGTTGGTCTCCAAAAACTCATTGACTTTAATTCCTCTTCCCAATTCCACTTTACTGTCTTTCAGGAAATCAATATTTGGACTAACACCGGCAGTTAAGCCAATCATTTGACAAGCTATTTCTTCTCCCGTATTTGTAATTACAGCTCTTGATCTTCCGTTTTTATCGGCTAGTACTTCTTTTAATTCAGTTCCTAGTCTTAGATCAATATGGTGTTCTTTTATATGCCGGTTAATCATGGCAGATTCTTCTGCGGGCAACACATTTTTCCAAAAACTGGGTTCACGTACTAAAAAAGTAACCGGTATTTTTCTTGAGAGCAACATTTCTGCTAGTTCAATTCCTATTAATCCTCCGCCAACAATAACAGCTCGCTGTATATCCTTGGTGTTTTTTTCCAGTAATTCTAAATCCTGATAAGAGTACAGACCTTGAACCCCTGGTAAATCCTGGCCGGGCCAACCAAATTTATTTGGCTTAGAACCGGTAGCAAGAATTAATGAGTCATAAGAAATGGTAGAACCAGAGTCTAAGTGCAATGTTTTCGCATCAAAATCAACTTTAGAAACATAGGCACGAACTAAATCAATTCTGTTTTTCTTCCAGAAAAAATCTTCATAAGGTTTGGTGTCTTTGTAACGCATATGACCCATGTATATATACATAAGTGCGGTGCGCGAGAAAAAATGATCGGTCTCTGCAGAAATAACGGTAATCTTATTATCCGATAACTTGCGAATATTTCTTGCAGCAGTTATTCCGCTTATTCCGTTTCCTATGATTACAATGTGTTTCAACTTGCCTTTAAAGACTAAAATTTGAGTGGAATTATCTTTAACAAATGTTATAAAATATAATTGATTAGCAATCTGTTTATAAGATAATATCTTGAAAAAATATATGTTATATTAGGCGTTAGATTCATATGCGACAATCTTTATTCATATTAGCATTTCTATTTATTGGCATTAACGCAAATGCCGACCAGCAAGACATTTATTCTTTTTTTGATGAGGCAGATGCTTTGTTTGGAAAGTATACTAGTAATGGATATGTAGATTACACTGCATTAAAAGCTAATCCGGCTCCATTAAATTCTTTGGTTTCGCAAATTGCTGATATGGATTTAAGTTCTGCCGGACCAAAAACACTGCAATCCTTTTATATTAATGCATATAACATTACAACCATAAAAGCAGTGGTAGATAATTATCCTATTGACTCACCCATGGATGTAAGTGGTTTTTTTGATACCAAAAAACATAAGGTAGCAGGGGAGATGCTAACCCTAAATGATATTGAAAATAAAAAATTGCGTGCGAATTATGACGACCCGCGCTTTCACTTTGTATTAGTTTGTGCCGCACAAGGTTGTCCTAAAATATTTTCTAAGTCTTACATACCTGCAAAATTGGATGCACACTTAGGAACAAGAACCACTGAGGCACTAAATGATGCTAATTTTATTCGAGTAGATAAAGTAAAAAGACGCGTATTGATTTCTGAAATATTTAAATGGTACAAAGTAGATTTTGATAAAACGGGATTGACAGAGATTCAATACATCAATCAGTTTCGCTCCAATAAAATACCCGAAAGTTATAATGTTGGCTATTACACCTATGACTGGACTTTAAACGATAAAAAAAAAGTCCGGTAAAAAAAGCTAGTTATCAAGATGTTCCTTTTCGTGAATTGAGAATCGAAAAAGGGATCAAAACTCCTAAAAGCTCATCGGTATTTGAAGATGAAGGAGATATGGTAAATGTTAGGTCTCAATGTGGTCCAATAGACTCTACATCGTTATTTAAATACACTCCAGCCTCTTTGCTAAAACCCGGACAATTAGAAGCAAAGCTTTTTAATAATCTATATACCCAAACTTCTTTTTACAACAGAGAAAGAATTGAAACCAAGGATTCTCAAAAGAAAACATGGTACACTGCGAATTTGCAATTGCTATATGGCTTAAATGAAAAAGTAAATGTTGGAATGGCGTTTAATTTTAAATCAGTTGTAATCAATGGCCTTTCTGATTCTCCGTTGGATGCATTGCAGTTTGAAAATGACGATAACTCTCGAGCTGTGTTGGCATCATTGGGTCCTCAAATTAAATTCATACCTATAAAAAAGATTAAAAATCTTTCGGTGCTTTCTACTCTATATATTCCTGTAGCAAGTGATTTAGAAAGCCATCCTTTTGTGCAACACCAAAGTGTAGACTGGTACACACAAGTATTTTATGATTTGGTTTTGGAAGAGCACGTTAGATTATTTTTTGAAATAGATGCCTTATATGAAATTGATACATATGATGTTTTGGGTGAAAGTGAATTTGGAACACCGGTAAAAGCTTTTGCAACCTATTACTATAACCAATCATTTGCATTGTATGGCATGGCAGAGTGGAGCCAGAAATATGGTGATTCAGCTTTTGGTACTTTGTTTCACCAGTGGCATGTGCAAGCAGGAGTGGGAGGTAAACTGCAGTTGAGTCCACTGTTTGAATTAGAATTATTGTACACCAATTTTGTTGCCGGTAAAAATGCCGGAGCAGGGGAGACCTTTAATATTGGCTTAAGGTTTTTGAGGCAGTAAGATGCTAATCATATGTAAGCATTGAGAGCATGTAGTAAACCGGAAAAATGAATGGGAAGACAAATAGCAAATAACAAACAACACGAAAAAATTTGCGGTTACTAATTTTGCTTTTTGTATTAAATTTTCGGTCAATTAATTCAAGAACTAACATTAAGACGTTAATGGAAGTAAAATAAAAGAAATAAAAACCACCGAGCGTCATTAAGGCATTAACAATACCCTGTGGATCAAGTGGCGAGATAGAAAGTATTATAAATGTTATGATTGCATTTATCAGGCAGCTAATCAGTATTCCCTTGTTTATAAAGCGTAGTTGTTTTCTCCAGAAATGAAATTTTTCTACTTGCATTTACTGGCAATATAATTAAACGCAAAAAAAAGCCCCATTGCAATGCAACAGGGTATCTACTCTTTTGACGAATTATTTTTTAGTTCGCAGTTTCAGGAACTACATAAACATACGACCTGTTATTTTTTTTCTTTTTAAAAGTTACTGTACCATCGGTTAAAGCAAACAAAGTATGGTCTTTACCCATGCCTACATTTTCACCCGGGTTATGTACTGTACCTCTTTGTCTAACAATTATATTTCCGGCAATTGCTTTTTGCCCGCCAAATATTTTTACACCAAGTCGTTTACTGTGACTCTCTCTTCCGTTTTTAGAACTACCTGCTCCTTTTTTATGTGCCATGGTTTATTATTTTTTATCTTCGGTTTTAGCTGCTGTCTCTTTTTTAGCCGGTGCTGCTTCTTTCTTAGCAGCTGGTGCAGCCTTCGCTTTTATCTTTTCAATTTGTATTTGCGTAATGTCTTGTCTGTGTCCGTTTAATGTACGGTATCCTTTTCTACGCTTTTTCTTAAACACCATTACTTTGTCTGCGCGGTCATGAGAAATTACTTTACCCGTAACTTCAGCACCTTTAATAGTGGGTGCACCCATATTCACTTTCCCTTTGTTGTCAATCAACAGCACATTCTTAAAACTCACTTTTTTACCTTCTTCGGTATCCATGCGGTTTACAGTAATGGTTTGTTTTTCTTCAACCTTATATTGTCTTCCACTTACGTTTATAATTGCAAACATGATATTTAGCCCTTTTTTTATTAGAGCATGCAAAGATAGAAAATGAGCCTTATTTCTCAAAAAATTAGAGGCAATTTTATTTGGCTATCCGTATTGATTATCAGCTACTTACGAATTTATTCCTTTTCTTTGTGGATGAGATATACCCCTGTAAGGATTATGCCCAAGCTAATCAGCTGAACATAGCCGGGCGATTCGCCATCTACAAAGCCCCAAATAAGGGC
>JABDLV010000060.1 GCA_013001815.1 Bacteroidia bacterium | reverse complement strand
ATCAAACGGTGCATATATGTGGTGAGTGGAGCATGAACCCAATAACTGCTGCACTGAATGGTGGCGAAGACTATGAATTGCTTTTTACTATACCACTAAGTGATTACGAAAAAATTAAAGACCGTGGCGACATTTCTATCATTGGACACATTACCCCAAAGAGTGCCGGTTTGCAATTTATACCAAGAGGTGGAGAAGCTATAGAGTTACAGGCACAAGGCTGGGATGCCTTTAAGAGCAGGCATGACCCCGAGTTGGAGAACTAATTGATCTCTAACCTTCTAACTAATTTTTCTTCTTTTTTTGATGTCTTTTTCTTGCTTCATTTGTCCAGGAATTTTATCTGTATAAGTTTCTTTTGCTTCTCTTTCAACTGATGTAGATCATATATAAATTGTATTCATCGTTCTACTTTTAACATGTGAACCAGATACAAAACGGAATTAAAGCCGGGTTGAAAATGTATTGCCCTAACCGATTATGAATAAAACTGTACTCTTATTTTTTACGGCACTGACTTTCTTGAGTGCTGAAACTTTATCACAAACCACTTCTGATGTTACTTCGAATTCCGTCAATTATGTGGGAGATAATACAATGGGAGAATTGATTATTGCCGGTACTTCAACATTGCATGACTGGGAGTCTGACGTAACTGAGTTTAGCATTAAATCCACTAGAGACGGAAATATAATCAGTGCTGAATTAAATGTTGTTGTTAATTCCATTAAAAGTGGAAGGCCCGGAATGGACGGCAATACATTTAGGGCTATGAATGAATCAAAGTATCCAAACATAATTTTTAGTGCTAAAGACTTAGCCATAGAAGACAATCAAAGAATTAACGGAAAAGGAAGCTTAAGTATTGCTGGCGTTACAAAATCTATTCCCATTTTATTTAACGTGGTATCATGGACCAAAGGAACAATAACCGTTACCGGTGAAGTTAGAATTAACATGAGAGACTATGGTATTGAACCACCGGTTGCATTGTTTGGTACCGTGCGCACCGGAGAAGTAATAATTATTAAAGTAAATACAACTCTAAAACAAATTAATAACTAAACAAAAACCGTGTTATGAAAAGAATTACAAAACTATTTTTAACTGTGGCATTGCTACTTGCTACAACCGCTATGTACGCCCAAAAATCAGGCTTACAATATGCGAGAGAAAACAGTAAACTAGGCTTAAATGTTTTCGAAATACCCAAAGACAATAATGTGGGGTTTGATGGATTACATGTTAAGGTGGGTGGTGATTTTGCTCTGCAGTTTCAAGGTCTTAGTCAAACAAACAGTTTTGCTAATGACACAACGGTGGGAGACACGTTGAAGTTAGCAGAATTGGGAAATAACTTTAGCTTACCCACTGCCAATTTAAATTTAGATGTGCAGTTAGAAGATGGGGTTAGAATGCATTTAAGAACTTACCTCTCATCCAGGCATCATGCTGAGGCCTGGGTAAAAGGTGGATATATGCAAATTGACAAACTGGACTTTATCGAAGAAGGCCTATTAGAAGGAGTAATGGATGTACTTACCGTAAAAGTAGGTATGGATGAAATTAATTATGGAGATGCACATTTTAGAAGAACAGATAATGCCGCTGCCATTTATAATCCGTTTGTTGGTAATTATATAATGGATGCATTTACAACGGAGCCTTTTGCTGAGTTTACCGTTCAAACAAATGGAGTAATCGTTGTAGTTGGATTTACTAATGGTAGATTAAATCAGTCACCACTTCCGGGAGATGATGGTATGGTTTCTTATGGAAAACTGGGTTATGATAGTCAAGTAAACGATGACACCCGTTTAAGATTAACCGGTTCTTGGTATACTAGTTCAGACAAAGGAACCAGAGACTATTTATATGCCGGAGACAGAGCAGGGAGCAGATATTATAATGTATTAGAAACAGCATCAGGAAGTGGAAGCGACTTTGAACCTAGATTCAATCCGCGCTTTGCTTATCATACAGCATTTCAAATTAACCCCTTTGTAAAGTATAAAGGCCTAGAGTTTTTTGGTGTATACGAAATGACAGCGAATGGAGATAACGATATTGGAGGTGATTATTCTCAATTAGGTGCTGAGTTATTATACCGATTTTGCGAAAATGAAGATGCATTTATTGGTGGCCGATACAACATGGTTAGTGGAAAATCATCTGACGCATCGGATGACATTGCTATAGATAGAATTAATATTGGTGCAGGTTGGTTTATGACTGACAATGTATTGCTTAAAGCTGAATACGTAATGCAATCATATAGCGACCCGGGTTTTGATGGAACGAAATTGCAGGGTGCTGAATTTGACGGCATCATGTTAGAGGCGGTAATCGGATTTTAAAAAATAACAACTAATTTAAAAGCACTGTTCTAAAAAGGGCAGTGCTTTTTTATTGGAGATGTGTCAAACCATTCAAATCATCTATCATAGCCTGTACAGATACGGTTGCACCGCTTATCCCATCTATATTATCACCCAGTTTGTAGTTGCCCGGCTTGGTATTAAAAAATTGCTTTAGCCAGTAACGGGTACCTATCTCCATACCATAAGAAGATTCGTGTTCCAAAACTTTTATGTCTTGTACAGTGTAATCGGTATTTAATATAACGTAGTAATAAATTTTGTCATGAAAAATGCCACTACTCTTTTGTTTACCGGGCACTGCACAACCACCAAAACTACAGGCATCAGTTATATTAAAAACAAAGTGGGCCAGTAGCTCTTCCTTTTCATTGTACACATTATAATAAGGTGTAGTTTTTTGTTTGTTCGCAGACATTAATTCTCTGTCGCTTTTTTTCAATATAATACTCTCTACCTTAAAATGCTTTACCAGTTTGCGGTTTACCAGTTTTTGAAAATTCTCAGGCACTTCTCCGTTTTCTCCTTGCCAACTTATGTTGCTTACATAAGTAAAACCAAATGCACAAAAACAAATTAATATGGTTGCAACAGTTTTCATCTTAAAACCACACTCCTACTCCTATATTTAACTGTTTTGTTGCTTTTGCTATTGCATCATTATCTAAAAATTGCATATCTGCTTTTAGGTCTACTCCCTCATGAATTTTATAGGTTAAGCCGGTAGTAATTTCGTTTCTGTTGTATGCTTTGTTTTCAGTTAATCCTTCTACTGCATAATGCGTATTGTAATTTTCTATTCTAACAAATGGATACAACTTTGTTTTTGCATCGGATTTTAAGTGTTGCATTACCTCATAGGCCAACTCAACATAATATCCCTGCATCTGGTTTCCTAAATCTGCATTTGTAAATGCATTGTACTCTTTTGTGTTAGACAGGATAGCAAAAATATATTGCCCTCTGATTTGCACACCTTTTATTTCATAACGGGCATCTAAACCAACCATATTTACACCTACAACCGAACTGTCTGCATTTTTGGTTAGGGAGTCTGCATCGCTGGCTAAATTATTGTAAAGTGTTGAAGAGGTTTTTCCCAAATAAGCAGATGCACCAATATTTAAGCTCTTAATGCCGTAATAACTCACCTTGCCCGATAGGTTCGGGTGTGATAGAATGGATTTAATCCCTTTTTGTCTTCCCTTTCTTAAGCCATCCGAACCGCGGAGTAAACCTTCAACATCAAAACTTTTAAATCCGTTTACAACATATGCCTGATATTTTAAATTGGCATTTTGAATGTTCCCCTGAAATCCCGCACCAATTTCTCTCCATGTAGTTGGCACTATATACTTATCCAAGTTTGGTCTTTCTACTCCATGAAAGGTTGTGGGTTCATGGTACTCATTTACAATACCCATGGGTATTAATAACATGCCTGCCCTAAAATTAATTCCTCTACTAATATTGTGATTCAAAAAAGCCTGCTCCACAAAAAATTCATTTGCATGTTCTACTTCCAGTTCAGAAATAAACGATGTTTTGTCAGAAAATTTGTACCCAACAAACAAAACGAATCGGTGCACATCTAAAGCACCATTATATCTTATATCGGAATCAATCTTTTGGTTGTAATCTATTTGGGCATAACCTCGTATGCTCATGTTACCCCCTTGTCCAAGCAAAATTTCGCCTGTATTTTGATGCAATGTGTCTTGAGCGCTGCTGCTAGTCGAAAAAAGTAAAAAAATCAGTAACGAACTGAATATCAATCTAATCATTAAAAATATTATTTAGAATTAATCTAAATTGGAGGGCAAATGTAGTTTTATTCCTGAGATTTAAAAATGATATAGAACATATTTTTTAACCTCTTTATTAGTCCTTATTTGAGTGAGTAAGCATAGCAGTTTTTAATTCATTAACTTTATTCTAATCACAAATCATTTGTTGCTATGAATTTTAAAAACTACACAGCAGGTTTAACAATATTTCTATTCTTTCTTTCAACTACCGTTAACTATGCACAAAGTATAGGAGGAATAAGTTTTAATTATAATCAAGCATTGAAAGATTATAAACACAACATCAACTCTTCTCCTATGGGCATTTCATTTATTGGCTTATATGCTATACCGGAAAGTAAGTTTAGCATTGGTGGAGAATTGGGTGTTTCTATGTTTGCTAATGAAGAATACACCAAAGATTTAACTGAAGAAGGTTATGCCGGAGCAATGGTTGAAGTATATGAAGAGGATTGCTATATCAGTTATTATGCGGTAACACGATACACAATTCCTAGTAATACTATGCTCTCTCCGTACTTAGAAGGCAAGTTAGGCGGCATAAGTTTTTTTAATGACAAGGTGTATGAAAAGCCTACGGGTCCAAATGCGCCTAAAAAAATAAAAGATAAAACTGAATTTTTAGGTACTTCTTTTCAGTATGGAATGGGAGGTGGATTTATGCTTCAGTTAGATTACATTTTTCCTTCCTTAACCGATCAAATTCATTTAGACTTTGGGTTTACTTTGCTAAATGGCACTGAAACAGATTACCGTTCTGTTAATTACACTGAAGAAATTGTTCGTTCAAATAATGATGTAGAATACACATCAAGAACCAATAATATTGCTTATAAATTTGGTGTGGTGTTTGTGCTGTAAGGATTATTCTACCGTTACAGATTTTGCCAGATTACGTGGTTGGTCTACATTGCAACCTCTCATAACTGCAATATGATAAGACAATAATTGAAGTGGAATAACAGAGACTAAAGGCTCTAAAACCTCATCTACAGCAGGTATTTCAATGGTGTAATCTGCAATGTTTTTTACCTGGGTATCACCTTCTGTTACAATGGCAATAATTTTTCCTTTTCGCGCTTTTACTTCTTGTATGTTACTTACAACTTTTTCATAAGATGCACTTTGAGTTGCAATAACCACAACCGGCATTTCTTCATCTATTAATGCAATGGGTCCGTGTTTCATTTCTGCAGCCGGATAACCCTCTGCATGTATGTATGAAATTTCTTTTAGTTTCAGTGCGCCTTCCAATGCAACCGGAAAACCACATCCTCTACCTAAGTACAAAAAGTTTCTTGCGTCTTTAAATTTTGCCGCCAACTCTTTAGCCTTGTCGTTACACTCTAATGCTTTCTTTACTTTTTCCGGAATGCTTTCTAATTCATTCAACAATAACCTGAATCTAGAATCTTTAATGGTTCCTTTTTTGTGTGCAATTTGCAAGGCCATCAAAGTAAGCACGGTTACCTGTGCTGTGAAGGCTTTGGTGCTGGCAACCCCAATTTCTGGACCGGCATGTGTATAGGAACCTGCATGTGTCATTCTTGGTATGGATGAACCCACCACATTACAAACACCTAATATAGTAGCGCCTTTGCTTTTTGCTAATTCTATTGCTGCTAATGTATCTGCGGTTTCACCGCTTTGAGAAATTGCAATGACTATATCTTTTTCAGAAATAATTGGATTTCTATATCTAAACTCTGAAGCATATTCAACTTCAACCGGTATTCTTGCTAAGTCTTCTATTAAATATTCTGCAACTAAGCCTGCGTGCCATGAAGTTCCGCATGCAACAATTAATATTCTATCTGTTTTAACTAGCTTGGCAAGGTACTCGTTAATGCCTCCTAATCTCAACCTACCTGCGGAAGCATCTAACCTTCCTCTCATGCTGTCCCAAATAGAACGAGGCTGCTCATAAATTTCCTTAAGCATAAAATGCTCGTAACCACCTTTTTCTAATTGCTCCAGATTAATCTCAAGCTCTTCTATTAGTGGAATTTTAACCACGTTGCCAATGGTCTTTACCTTAAACTCATTGTTATTTATAATGGCAATTTCACCATCATTTAAATAGGCCACGTTTTTGGTATACTCTACAATAGGTGTTGCATCAGAGGCAACAAAGTATTCATCTTCACCTATACCTACTACTATAGGGCTGCCTTTTCTTGCGGCAACCATTGCGTTTGGATGATCTTTAGATAAAACAACAATAGCATAAGCTCCTACTACTTCATTCAGCGCAAGTCGTACTGCCTCATCAAAGCTAACCCCACCTTTTTGGTAAATTTCTTCAATCAGCTGAATAAGTACTTCGGTGTCAGTATCACTTCTGAATTTATGTCCAAGCTTAATTAATGCTTGTTTAAGTGACTCGTAATTTTCTATAATGCCATTATGAATGATGGCAAAGTTTTCTGATTCAGAAAAATGTGGATGTGCATTTGTATCATTTGGCTCACCGTGTGTAGCCCAACGGGTATGGCCCATTCCTAAGCTTCCGGATACATTTTTATCTTTTACATAATTGGCCAGGTCTTGTACTTTACCTGCTTTTTTAAAAACACTTAACTCGCCATTTAACAATGCCACTCCGGCACTATCATACCCACGGTATTCTAAGCGCTGTAAGCCTTTAATAATAATCGGGTAGGCTTCTTTCTTACCAATGTATGCTACAATTCCACACATGATTTTTAATTTTAATCTAAGATTGAGTAATTCAATCTTAATTTTATTCTACTTGTTGCAGTAGTATCTCCTGCACCTTCCAAAACTACTCTATTTGGAGTAAGGGTTGCATTGTTTGCTACTAAAAACATACCAAAGTTTTGTGCCTGACCTGTTAATAACCTTTGGAAATGACGAGTAAAGTTAATCTTATATTCTTCCTTCTCATCATCGTAAAAACCGCCATAATTCAAGTTTATTTCGCTTACCAGGTCAACAATGGTTGTTTCTTGCCCAATACTATCAGATGCCAATAGTATTATAGCATTATTCGGATCCAGGTCATCAAAAGTTCCGCTTTTTACCGGAATTGTTAGTTCTGCCAAATTCACGGCTATATTCCCCAGGTTTTCCAGGCTGCTTAAATGAGGAAATTCAATGGTTGTTTTAACACCGGACATAGATTGAACGTAATTCTGTTGCTCTCCAAGTGTGCTATCCATTAATTGCAATGCTATATCAGAACCTGTATAATCATGTTCAAATACGTTTGTTCTAATGGAATTGCCATCAATGATATACTCATATGAGGAAGTATCATTGTAATAGACTGTTAATTTTGATAATGATGAGTTTGCATTGAAAGTAATGATGCTTCCATCCATTAAAACATCATCTGTGTTTATACAAATACCTTTGAACACTGCTAACAATTCTTCGTTCGTCCTGTCTGTAGTTCTGCTGAAATTAATCAGCTCATCACCTACCCAATCGAGTAATTTCATGCTAAAGTGAGGTGCAAGAGTATCACTGCCTACTATAATGGAATCAGTAGGGTTAAATGAAGTTGTAAATGCACCCATAGATTGGCCTTCCGTAAAAACATGGTTGGTGTAATAAGTGGTGTCGGCCTCTAAATCATCTTCCAATCTTAAAACATTAACTGTTTGCATGGTTGTGGTATCGCCATAATATCCACCATATGCCATTGTTAGAACAACAGAATCAAGATCTGCATTGGCTCCATAAGTAAATCCACTAGAAGAAAGTCTGAGTTGCGTGTAGGCTTTTGCATTTGCTAAACCGAAAACATCATCAGTATAACTTCCTACTAACAATCCTACCGGTAAATTTGAAGAGGAAGTGCTTATGGGCAGTGAATCGACTAACTCTACACCAGGCATGATAGTAATCGTATCGGTTACAAATACATTTATTTGATCATCTTGTGGCTGCACTTGTAAACCCACATTATTTGGTTCGGTGCAGTTTGAGAAAATAAAAACCCAGCAAGCTGTTGCTAATACGAGATGCCGGGTTAATGCCTTTTTAAGCATAGTTAGATTGAGTGGAATTCGTCCTGAATTAACGTAAAAAAATATTACTTAGTCTGCTAAGACAGGATCATTTTGCAAAACCTGGTCATAGAATTCATTGTATGCATCCAGGTAATTATCCGGGTCTTGGTATCCTAAGAAGTGATTTCCTTGTTTAGTAATGTATTTTGCAATATTAGAATCTAGCTCTTCGCTACCCTGAATAACTGCATCTGATTTAGAAACCGCTAACTTAACCATCCCTGTATAATCAGCATTTTTCATCTCTTTAACATGCGCTGCAGTAACACCTTCCATCATGGCTTTTTTACTGAAGTCATCTTTAAAGTTATCTTCAAATCCATCATTGTATGCAGAATAAATAACTTTAGAGTTCTTAAACAATGCATCATCTTTAAATGCTGTCTTAACATATAAAGGAACTAAAGATGACATCCAACCATGACAGTGTATAATGTCCGGACTCCAACCTAATTTTTTAACTGTTTCTATAACACCTCTGGCAAAGAAGATTGCGCGTTCGTCATTATCATCAAAGAACTTTCCTTTCTTATCATTAAAAACAAACTTTCTTTGGAAGTACTCTTCATTATCAATAAAGTACACCTGCATTCTTGCAGCTTGAATTGAACCCACTTTAATAATTAAAGGGTGGTCAGTATCATTAATGATTAAATTCATACCAGATAAGCGAATTACTTCGTGCAGCTGGTTTCTTCTCTCGTTTATTACACCAAATCTTGGCATAAAAGTTCTAATTTCTCTACCACGCTCTTGAATACCCTGAGGTAATTTTCTGGCTAATTTTGAAATTTCACTTGCTTCTAGGTAAGGGCTAATTGCTTGAGAAATAAACAATACCCTGGTTTTTTTTGTAGTACGACCCATTTTTGTTTTTTAAGTTTTTGCTGGGTGCGAAGATACAAAAAATAATGCAATGATGCTTGGAAGCACTTATTTCCATTTATCTATCTCTTTGTTAATCAGTGTCTTGCAAAAATATAATTGGGAAATGATTTATTCTTCTGCTTTTGTATTTATGTTAGCTAACAAAATAGTGGCAAATGTTGGTCATTGAGAAGAAAAATAAACTCAGAAATAAATTATTAGAGGCAAAAACTACAGGCAAAACCATTGGCTTTGTACCAACGATGGGGGCCTTACACTCTGGCCATTTGTCTCTAATAGAAAGGGCTAAAGCTTCTTGTGATTTAGTGGTTTGCAGTATTTATGTGAATCCTACCCAGTTTAACAATCCTGATGATTTTGAAAACTACCCACAAACCCTAAAAACAGATATTGATAAGCTGGACCTGGCTAATTGTGATTTTGTATTTACTCCCACTTTTGACGAGTTATATGAAAGCAAATCTGATTTGTTGGATATTGATTTATCCAGCCTAGAAAAAAACATGGAAGGGGAATACAGGCCCGGTCATTTTTTAGGGATGGTAACGGTTGTAAAAAAGTTCTTCGATATTATTGAACCGGATAAAGGTTTTTTTGGCGAGAAGGATTTTCAGCAATTAGCTATTATAAAATACATGGTTTCCTATTTTCAGTTACCTGTTGAAATAGTGGGATGCCCTACTGTAAGAGAAAATGACGGACTGGCACTCAGCTCTCGAAATGCATTATTAAACAAAGAACAAAGAGAAGCCGCGCCTTTGATTTACAAAGCTCTTGGCGAACTAAAAAACCTGCTTTTGAAACACACGATTCAGGAGTGTAAAGATCTAATAACAGATCAAATCAATCAGAATAAAGAGTTGGGTGTTGAGTACATAGAGATTGTAAACACTAAAACGTTACAGCCAATAACCGAGTATAGCGATCAAAAAATATGCAGGGCTTGCATTGCTGTTTATGCAGGTAATGTTCGGTTAATAGATAACATTGCATTATAGTTGTTGGTCTGTTAAAAATTGTAATTTTGAGCCGCTATGCAAGTACACATGATGAAATCGAAATTGCACCATGCCACGGTTACTCAGGCAGAGTTGCATTACGTTGGAAGCATTACCGTTGATGAAGATTTAATGGATGCAGCCAATCTAATTGACCATGAAAAAGTTCAGGTATTGGACATTGAAAATGGGGAGCGATTAGAAACTTATGTAATAAGGGGTGAAAGGGGTAGTGGAGTAATATGTATGAATGGACCTGCAGCCAGAAAAATACAAAAAGGAGATACTATATTGATTATTTCTTATGCCATGATGGAAGTTGAGGAGGCAAAAAAATATGAACCCGTTGTTGTTATTTTGGATGATAACAACAAAGCCAAAAAATAGCATTGAATAAAAAAATTATCAACGCTTTAAAATACACTTCCCTTCTTGGTGTTGGTATTTTACTTTTGTGGCTCACTTTTAAAGGTCAAGATTTACAAAAAGTTTATAATGATATAAAAGAAGCAAACTGGTGGTGGGTCGGCCTTTCCATGCTATGCGGTTTTTTAGCTTTTCTTAGCAGAGCAATCAGGTGGGTAATGTTGTTAGAGCCTCTTGGCTATAAGCCAAGACTATTAATGACATCTTATGCCTTAATGATTGGTTATTTCGCAAACCTGGCTATACCCCGAATAGGTGAAATAACCCGTTGTGGTATTTTAAGTAAAACAGAAAAGATACCAATGAACTCCTTAATAGGGACAGTAATTGTAGAACGAGTCATAGACTTGGTTCTTTTAATTCTTTCTATTCTCACCGTTACCTTATTAGAGTTTGACACTCTAAAAAAATTCTTAGCAGACTATGTTATTGGGCCGATGGCGAATGATTCTAGTGGAGGGTTTAATCCTTTAAAATTAATTGCACTGATTGGTGTTGTTGCAGTTCTGGTTATAAGTTACAGGTTACTCAAGAAAAGTGGAAAATTTGAATCCCTCTTTATAAAAATAAATGACTTGTTTAGAGGAATAGGAGAGGGTATTAAAACAGTTATGAATCTTAAAAATACGGGGGCTTTCATTGCACACACCCTATTTATTTGGGTGATGTATTTTGTAATGACCTACGTTTGTTTTTTTGCACTGAAATCAACTGCACATTTAGGCGCAAAAGAAGGGTTATTTACATTAGTGGCCGGTGGCCTAGGAATGACTGCACCGGTGCAAGGGGGTATTGGTGCATACCACTGGATAGTTTCAAGAGGATTAACATTATTTGATATTCCTCTAGACGATGGTGTAGTATTTGCAACTTTGGTTCACACCTCTCAGACCTTTCTTGTTGTAGTTTTAGGTCTTTTATCAATGGTTCTTTTGTTTATTGCTAATAGAAAAAAAGCCAAAAATGAGCAAGCACAGTAATATTCAATCTAAAATTTACTCCCTGCCCGAATTACAAAAAGCAGTTAGTATTTGGCGGTTCAAAAGCGATAAAATTGTTTTTACCAATGGCTGTTTCGATTTAATTCACCTGGGTCATATAGATTATTTATCAAAGGCTTCCGATTTAGGTAATAGGCTTATTATTGGCTTAAACACAGACAGTTCTGTCTCAAAATTAAAAGGTGAACACAGGCCAATAAAAGATGAACATAGCAGAGCAACTATTTTGGCATCTTTTTCGTTTATAGATGCAGTGGTGCTTTTTAATGAAGACACACCCCTAACCCTAATTGAAGAAATTAAACCCGATATATTGGTAAAAGGAGGGGATTACAAGTCAGAAGAAATTGTAGGGCATGACTCTGTTAAGGAGAATAAAGGAGAGGTTGTAATATTAGATTTTATTGAAGGCTATTCTTCTTCTAAGATTGAGGAAAAAATTAAATCGGATACTAAAAGTTAACAAGTAATTACTATATTTTTGTCACATGAATTTATTTAAGTCCCTTGCTTCGGTTTTTATCATTTGTTCCATGATCTTTTTAGGTGCATGTGAGTCTAATAATCACTTGCGTTCAGAGAAAAAACTCAAGTCACAAATACAGGATACTTGGAGATTGGTTTATCCCATTGTTCACGGTGCTAATATAACTGAGTCTTGGAGTTTTGAGGACGGAATTTTTTACGTTACCAGAAACACAAATGGCAATATTCAACAAGACACCGGTACTTATAAAATTGAGGCCACATGGAGAGAGCCATATGTAACGATAAGCGATGCGCCACTGATAAATGAAGGGCCTGTTAGTTTAAACGGCAAATGGACCATTATTGAGCTGGATGACGATGTGCTTTTTATAACCTTTAGACCTCCCGGGTCTGGATTATTGCAAAGGGAATTTGTAAAAGAGTAGGCCTGTCATTTTTTATAATCCTTAATTTTCTCAGAGTATTTTATTACTAACTTGCGTCTCATGGCCAAGGTTAAGTCCGTATTTTTTTGTCAGAGTTGTGGTACACAATCAACAAAGTGGGTTGGAAAATGCCCTTCTTGTTCTGAGTGGAATACAATTGTTGAAGAAGTGGTTACCAGTGCTCCTGCTACAAAAGGAAAAGTTAGGTTGCCATTTACGGTGAACCAGGTTGTTCCAATTCAAGATGTAAAATCAAACCCCGAAACAAGGGTAATGCTTCCTGATGCTGAGCTTAACAGGCTTTTAGGTGGAGGACTGGTTAAAGGTTCTTTATGTTTATTGGGTGGCGAACCCGGCATTGGTAAATCAACATTGCTGTTACAAATTGCCATTCAGGCTTCTAATTTAAAAATACTCTACGTTTCTGGCGAAGAAAGCGAACAGCAAATTAAAATGAGAGCTGAGCGTGTTGGAATGAAAAATGAACAATGCTATATCCTTGCGAGCAACTCGTTAGACACCGTTATGGATAAGGCTGCTCAATTAAAACCGGATTTATTAATCATTGACAGTATACAGACTTTGTATAGTGGATATATTGAGAGCAGTGCCGGCACTGTTTCACAAATTAGGTATTGCGCAGGGGAATTAATGCGATTTGCAAAAGAGTCTAACACTTCTGTGTTCCTTATTGGGCATATAACAAAGGAGGGTTACCTAGCCGGACCAAAAGTTTTAGAACACATGGTAGATACTGTGCTTCAATTTGAAGGAGACAGACATCATATATATAGAATACTGCGCTCATCAAAAAACAGATTTGGTTCTACATCTGAAATAGGCATTTATGAAATGCAAGCAAACGGTTTAAGAGAAGTTGAAAACCCAAGCAGTGTGTTGCTTTCTGAACATGAAGATGTATTGAGTGGCAATGCCATTGCTTGTACTATTGAGGGTGCAAGACCCATGTTAATTGAAACACAAGCACTGGTAAGTACAGCTGTTTACGGAACACCGCAACGCTCTTCAACAGGTTTTGATACCAAAAGAATGAACATGCTACTTGCTGTATTAGAAAAGCGCTGTGGTTTTAAGCTTGCCAGCAAGGACGTATTTCTGAATTTGGCCGGTGGAATTCGGGTTGAAGATCCTGCTATTGATTTGGCCGTTATATGCGCTATTTTATCCTCTAATGAAGATGTTAGCATATCATCAAAAAACTGTTTTGCCGGTGAGATTGGACTAACCGGAGAAGTAAGGCCGGTAAGCAGAATGGAGCAAAGAATAAAAGAAGCTGAAAAACTGGGATTTGAAAGAATCTATTTTTCCAAGTACAATGTTAAAAACATACAGGCCAATTTATATAAGAATATAGAGCTAATTCCTGTAAAGCATGTTGAAGAAACCTTTAGCTCTCTATTTTCGTAAAGTATTAGAGTTCAATAATTATTGTTTTTTGAGTACCTTGTAAACTCACTAGAACAATTCACCCCTTTAATACATGAAAAAGTCTTCCTATTTAATATTGATTTTTTTATTCGCATGTGCTTCCGGCTCATTAGGCCAGAATAACTACAACATTGGTTTATCCATTGGTGGTAGTAATTACTTTGGTGACTTAGGAAATGAAGACTTTTTACAATACACTTCTACCCGTCCCGGTGCAACAATTACATTCAGAAACTTTCTAAATAATCCGTATAAAAGTGGTAAAATGGTTCGCTCTGTTGATGTAGAAGCGAGACTAAGCTGGCACCGAATAGGCTATGACGAAACTGAACCTATTGGAAACAACAGTGGATTTGAGTTAAGAAACTATGGACGAGGATTAAGTTTTAGAACAGATGTGTATGGTATATCGTCAAACATTACATATTCATTTTATCAAAATAAAGTGGAGCCTATACATAAGCAGCGTGCAGTTTTTTATGTGTTTACGGGTATTGGTATTTACCACTCTAATCCTAAGGCTGACTTATTTAATGGTGCTATAGATTTAGATAATCGTTATTATTATTGGTCGGATGGAACCATTAGAGATGCAGACGAAAAGTCTGGTAATGGAAATGTGGTTGAAAAAGATGGAGAGTTTGAAACCACTCTTGCAGACTGGAAAACAGAAAATGTAAATTACTCTAATTATAGCGTTGCTATTCCATACGGAATTGGTTTGCGCTGGGGTATTTCTAAGCGAGTAACGCTAGGTGCCGAATTCTCTTATAATTACTTTTTCAACGACTACTTAGATGATGTAAGTGATTCTTATGCTTTAAATACTGAAATTCAGAATAACTTTGATGGCGACCCTGTTAAACAGCAGCTTGCTTCCTATATTACAGACCCTACCGGTTTAGGATCATCGGGTGTTGATAATGTAGCCACATCGCCACGGGGAAATCCAGACTACAATGATGCATATAGCTTTTTTAGTTTTGAGGTGTCTTACAACTTCAAACACTTTTTCAAAAAAGCAGATTAATTACTCTACCAACTCATAAAGCTTATCTAAATTTGGACTGAGAATAATTTCTATTCTTCTGTTCTTTCTTTTTGATTCTGAATCTGCGTTTTCAACCAAGGGTTGGTGTTCTCCTCTTCCTGATGGTAATAATCTTGCCGGATCAATGTCTGCACTGCTCATTAATATTCTAACAACAGAGGTTGCTCGCATTACACTTAGGTCCCAATTATCTTTTATGTTGGCTGATTTCATTGGAACATTGTCTGTGTGACCTTCTATCACAATAGAAATATCTTTATTTTTCTCCAGAACCTCTGCCAATTTACTTATAGCTTCTTTTCCTTTTGAATCCACAACCGTACTGCCCGAAGCAAACAATAATTTTTCCTCTAATGACACCATAACCTGTCCATTGGCCTGGCTTACGGTAAGGCCACTGTTTTCAAAATCCAGTAAAGCTGAAGATACTTGGTTCTTTAACGCCTGCATGCTTGAGTCCTTTGCATTTAAAATACGATTTAAATCTCTCACCTTTCCTTCTCTTAACTCTAGTTCATTGGTTAAATCTGCCAAGCGCTTTTCTCTTGACTCTAAATCAATTTGCAATTCATTTAAGCGGTCTTCTTTGTTTTGAAGTTCTGTTTGAGTGGACTGAAGTTCACTCATTATCGTTTTGTTCTCCGAAGAGCTACTTGATAATAACTTTGCATTATTTTCCAATAATTTGTCATACGATGTCTGCAATTCATCATATAATTTTTGCAAACGATTCATCCCTCTTCCCATTGCGGTCGTATCACCACTTAAGTATTTTAAATTTCTGGTAGTTTCTTGTGCTTGCAGCTGCATCTCCTTGTTTCTAGTTTTTAATTTCAGGTTTTCTGCTTTAAGTGCGTCATTTTCTTTTTCACAGCGGACCTTATTTGCCTTTAAATCATCGTATTGCCTTGCGGGTACACAGGCGGATATACTGCCTAAAACGAACAAAAATAATATGAGATTTTTCAGGGTGTTTTGTCTTAAAATCATGATTTATTACGTTGAATATATAATAATTGCTTCTTGATGAACTTTAAAATTACATTAATCTGATGTAACTATTCAGCCGATTTGTATAAACTTTTGTACAGGCCAAAAAGTTTAATACTTAAGAAATTCCTATATTAAATAAAATGAAAAAGTTAACTAAGAATTGGATTACAGAAAAGTATGTAGATTTTGAATATAAGAAGTATGTTCTTTTAGCTTATTTGCAAGAAGTTAATGAGTCGTTTGATAGCAACTGCTTGTATCCTCATTTAGGCGACCTGATAACTCACTATAAAAATCTCGTATCCTTAAAAGAAAATAAAACCAGTTTGTATAATAAGTTTCCTGCAAAAATTACCAGTGCAGATTTTAACAATTTTAAGTTGGTGTATGAAAAAATTTTAGAGGATGATAAAGTGATGAAAGAAATTGAAAGTATTATTGATTTTTCATTACCACACTTTGAGCATTACATGATTGAAGGAAAGAATATTTATGACTTTTTTGAATCAAACATTAATATTTTCCCTATTGGTGTTATGCCTCTTCACAGAAACGAAGGTTATTTGTTATTAAAAGGTGGTGATGGAAATAACACCATGGTTTATCAATTTCACATTTCTTTGTTTGGTGGGCCAACAGAAAACTTAAAAGGCATAAGCACAGAATTTATTTGTGATTATGAGACTTCTATTACCAATACATACGAAGGCATTAAGCAAAAACTCATTGAAGAAATTGATGTGCTGCCAAACCCGGCCACTTATGCTATTGAATCCGATTTAAGCATTCCGGTAAAAGAAACTTTTTTGCCATTGGCAAAACGCTCTTTGGTTAAGTGTGTGAGTTCAGATAATTAAAAATTAACTTCAACTAACACCGGACAGTGATCGCTGTGCTTCGCCTCTGGTAATATTACCGAGCGCTTCAAATCATCTTTCATATTTTCCGTTGCCATGTGGTAATCTATACGCCAGCCTAAGTTTTTTGCTCTGGCATTTGCCCTGTAACTCCACCACGTATAGTGATGTGGGTCTTCATTAAAATACCTAAACGAATCTATAAACCCTCCCTTTGTAAATTTATCCATCCATGCTCTTTCTTCCGGTAAAAAACCGGAACTCTTTTTATTTGAAACAGGATTATGAATATCAATCGCCTTGTGACATATATTATAATCACCTGATACAATTAATTTTTCACGATCTTTTCTTAGTTTCTTAATATACTTATTAAAGTCTGTTAGCCATTTCATTTTAAAAGCCTGCCGTTCATCACCACTCGAA
>JABDLV010000231.1 GCA_013001815.1 Bacteroidia bacterium | reverse complement strand
ATCTGGTCAACCCAATCCAATAGCTTGTCTGTTTCGCTGCTTGCTTTAAAGCACAATCTCATCCATTCTAAAAAGCTTTCTACATAATCTTCATTTTCCTCGTCTTCTAAAAGCTCTATAGCTGTTCGGTAATTTCCATTACTTAATTGTGAAATGGTTTTTGCTTTGTTTTCACTTGCTCCTCTTTTCTCTATCAAAGCCATAGAAATATCCGTTTTACTTAGTTGGTTAACGGATATTATTTGTGTTCTAGAAACTAAAGTGGGGAGCAAACTCTCAATACTGTTAGCAATAAGAATAAAAAAAGTATTAGCAGGCGGCTCTTCAATAATCTTCAAGAGCTTTGTACTGGCATTTGGTTTTAACTTATCTACATTCCAAATAAAAGAAACTTTATATGGCGATTCGAAGGACTTTAAATTGAGTTTATGAATAATTTCATTGCTTTCAGTAACGGTGATAAGGGTTTGTTTTTTTTCTGCTTCAATAATATTGTTCCAGTCGTTTAAACTCATAAACGAATTTTCCAGAACACTTTCTCTAAATAAATTAACGGTATCGTTACAAGATGATTTGTCATTAACCTTTAAAAATGGAAAACTGAAATGAACATCAGGATGAACTAATTTTTGATTTTTAATGCATGAAGGACAAGTGCCGCAGCTATCTGTATCCGATTTATTTTCACACATTAAATATTGGGTAAATGCCAATGCAAGGGGTAATTTACCGGTACCATCCGGCCCGTTAAACAATAGGGCATGACTAACTCTTCCTTCTTTTATGTTTCTGAGTAGTTGCTCTATTAAGCGTTTGTGGCCAATTATGTCTTTAAACTGCATGTATACTTGCTTATAAGGCTAAAATACAACGGATAATATTATTATCCATTTAAATAGGCAATATTTAGGCAAATTTTAAATTTGCAGGCATGAAAACAGTTGATGGTATAAATTTTAAGGATAAAAGGGCGCTAATTAGAGTGGATTTTAATGTGCCTTTGGATGATAATTTTAAAGTAACTGACGGTACGCGTTTACGAGGGGCACTGCCTACCATTCAAAAAATTCTAAAGGATGGTGGTTCAGTTGTATTAATGTCACATTTAGACAGACCAAAAAATGGACCGGAAGAAAAATTCAGTTTAAAGCATATTGTTAGTGAATTAGAAAATTTGCTCGATAACAAAGTGCAATTTGTTAGTGATTGCATTGGTGAAACTGCACTGAATAGTTCATCAAATTTGCAAAATGGCGAAGTGCTGTTGTTGGAAAACCTTAGGTTTTATTCCGAAGAAACTAAGGGAGATGAAGAATTTGCAAGTCAACTGGCTAAGCATGGTAATTTTTATGTGAATGATGCATTTGGTACTGCACATCGTGCGCATGCTTCTACAGCAACAGTAGCCAAGTTTTTCGACCAGCAGAAGGCTTTTGGATATTTAATGGCGAAAGAAATTAATAATGCCAACAAAATTATGAAGGAGGCTGAAAAACCATTTACTGCAATTATGGGTGGTGCTAAGGTGAGCGATAAAATATTAATCATTGAGCAGTTGCTTTCTAAGACAGATAATTTGATCATTGGTGGTGGAATGGCGTTTACCTTTGCAAAAGCAAATGGAGGCAACATTGGAAACTCTCTTTGTGAAGATGATAAGTTAGACTTGGCTAAGCGCCTTCAAAAAGATGCTGAAAACAGAAATGTAAATCTTTGTTTGCCGGTAGATGCAATTGTTGCAGATGAATTTGCTTCGGATGCTAGTACAGATCTGAGAAGCACAAATGACATACCTGATGGATGGATGGGATTGGATATAGGTGAAAGAAGTATTGAAGAATTTGTAAGAGTGATTAAAAAATCTAAGACCATTCTATGGAATGGACCTATGGGTGTTTTTGAAATGCCTGCATTTGAAAATGGCACAAAAAAAATTGCTGAGGCAATTGCAGATGCTACTGAACAAGGTGCATTTACTTTAATAGGTGGCGGAGATTCTGCAGCTGCGATTAATAAATTTAATTTGGCAGATAAAGTAAGTTATGTTTCAACCGGTGGAGGTGCATTGTTAGAATACATGGAAGGCAAAAAACTGCCCGGTATTGAAATGATAATGAACTAAGTCGTAACCGCATCAGGATCTTCTCCCGGTTCTATTTTATCTTTAAATTGATAGTACATGTCTTGCAATATAGGTTTGCATGTTTGAACTATAGACATGATGGGTTGGTATAGCACAGAATTTTTCTTTGTGCCATCTCCAATAATGGTAATTGCCGGTTCAAAACGCAAAAGCAATCCCGTTAGTATACCAATAATTAATGCAGATTTTAATGCACCAAAAACGACTCCTGCTAATTTGTTAAATATGCCAAGTCCGGTAAACTTTATCAGTTTCTCCATTACTTTTCCCATTAACATTATAACTAAAAGTATTATTAGAAAGACAATAATGAAGGAAAGTAGAGGAATGAATTTTTCTATGTCTTTGGCATGTTCCAATAAATACACTTCGGCCATGTTAGAAAATTTGAACGCACCATAAATTGCAATAACAAGGCCTACAATACTTATTAATTCAAATACCAATCCTCTTTTAAAGCCTTTGTAAGCAGCAACTAAAAGAATTATGCCTACAATTATGTCGTAATAGTTCATTGCCTAAATGTATTAATTAAATCCCTTTTGCTTTTTAAGTTTATCATAAGCATCGCTTACTTTTTTAAACTTTTCTTGTGCATCTTTTTGAAATTCCGGTCCTAAGTGGTGCAGTTTATCGGGATGATATTTTTTTGCCATTTTTCTGTATGCCTTTTTAATTTCATCAACTCTGGCGTTCTCAGAAATTTCTAAAATTTTATAAGCAGAGGTTGGTGTTTGTCTTTTTACAAACATTGCTCTAATTGAGATTTGGTCTGCAGAACGAATGCCAATGAATGAAGCAACTTTATCAATGAACTGTTTTTCTTGCGCATGAAAATGTCCATCAGAAAGTGCCAAGCCATATAATAAATGCAATAACTCTAAGCGAGATGCATAATCTAAATGGGTTTTAATTTGATAGCAAACTGGAATAATGTCATAATCTTGTTTTAAGATTTGTTGTAGAAGTTTTAGCCGCTGAGAAGCGTATGCACTGCCAAACTGTGTAACAATAAAATTCTTGACAAAATCAAGTTCAGATTTGAGTACACGATTATCGGCCTTCATTAATGAAGCGCATAAGATCAAGAGTACTGTACCAAAATCACCGGGTTGCGTACTTGGCGGTCTTCCTCTTCTTTTTTGAATCGGTTTCTCAGTAATTGCACCAAGTGCAAAACCTATAATGCCACCAATAGGTCCTCCTATTGTCCAGCCTAAGCCGCCCCATAACCATTTGTTCCAACTAGACATACTTATATTATAACCAATAATTAATTGGAACTAAAAATAGGAAAATAAAATTGTGATGATTGATATTAATTAGATGCCTGAAAACCTTTGTCGGCTCCATACTCTTGAATTACGTGCTTAACAATAAATTGCAATACGTGGTCACGTTCTTGTACGCCTTTTTCTGTAAGCTTTTCATTTATGATGTTTTGTCTTTCGGTGTTCAAAAGAATTTTGAGCTCACAAACAATTCTATTTCTTTCATTTTTCTTAGCCATAACCAGATCATACAGCTCCTCGTCATTTAATTCTTGGTAATCTTCAGCTAATAACTCTCTGTCAACGGAGCTAAGAAATGTCTTTCCGTTTGCTTTAAGTGCATCAATCAAGTCCCAGCGTTCATTAGAATTTTGAAATAATGATGACGCTTTATAAAACACTCTTGATTCAAAAACATATTGACTATCCCATCTGCTTTTTAAATCTGCATTTATCATTTGAGAGTATCTGGCTTTTCCTTCATCTCCATAGTATATGTAGGTGCGGTTTAAAGACTTGGTCAAGTCCAGTATTTTATCGCTTTCCCCTGCTAAGTACACAGGTGGTATATCTGTTCCAACATGTATGTCAAAAAATTTACCACCACCTAATTCAGCAATTCTTTTCCATCCACTCATTTCCATTTTAGATCTGCTTGGGTGACAAAAAATAGAATTGATGATTATATTTTTCTTGTTAAATCCGTCTTCGCTGGCAGATGCATAATTAATAGAGCCGTTTCTAACATCTCCATTACCAACCAAGAAAAGTAATTTTAATGCATTTGGATTGTTGCTCCATTTTATTTTGTTAATGCTGTGAGATAATGCAGCACCAACATTATGATCTCCATTTTCTACTGAAGTTTTAATTTTGTTTATGCTGTGTGCAACATTATCAAAATCGTTAGTTAAATCAATCAGTGTTTTTACGTAATAATTGTTCTTTCCAAAACTCGGTCTAGAAAACCCAACAACACCAATACGTAAATTTGGTTGAGGGGTGAGGGTGCTTGTTTCATTTATTATATCCCAAATTTGGTTTCTCAAATCAACAAGCAAACCATTTGTGCTTCCGCTTAAGTCTAAACAAAATACTACATCAAGAGGGTGTTTGTCCGCAGCTTTGTATCCATTTGCTGGTATGCTAATGGAGGCAAATAATGCAACAGCAAAAACGATGGAGAAAATATATTTTGGCAATTTTAACATCTATAATGTGTAAACCTATATGGTATTAAAATGTTTAATTATTAATAAGCGGTACATCTCATTATTAGGCAAGTTTGTGTAAGATCTTAAGTAAATTAGCCCCTAATCTTCAGGTCAAAGTTAAGTAGCGTAAGTAAAATTACGGGGTATAAATTATTAGAACTTATTAACATATGGATAAGCAGCATATAGAGGAGTTAAAAACAAATTGGATAGAATTATTGGATCTATTAAATACTAAGTTTGATGCAGATATGGATTTACAAGGAGTTCTATTTTTGATTGGAGTGCAAGAATTGGGCAAGGGGCCGCAAAACTTTACTAAAAACGAAAAAATGGGCTTAATGCATATTGCCACTTGTCGTCTAATGAGTACATATGGTTATTATGTGTTAAGTGGATTGGATGAAGACGGTTGGCCTCACTGGGATTTGACAAAAGATTTGCCAATAATGAGTTTAAAAGAGCAAGACTTACTATTAAAGCAATCAGCCATTGCTTATTTTAAAGAAAATGAGATTTTTTAGTTGTAAGGTTTTAACGTAAAACGACCGTTTTTCTAACCGTATTTGATTGCTCCAAACGAATGAAATCCTTGGTCTTTAGGTTTCCTTTTGTAACATCAATGTTCAACACTGCTTCCCATTTGAATTCATGCGTTGTTATACCCGCAGCATCTGTAATCTGTAAGTCATAAACATTAGCTTGTACACCGGTAGACTGGTTAATAACACTGTCTTGGCTTAGTTCCACAATTGCGCCTACAACAGGAAAGTTCAAAGAATCAACAACTGTTATAATCGCCTTTGCCGGAGTAGTTTCTTCACATGAAGAGTGAAGGAAAGTGCTGCCAATTAGAAACGTTATTAAAGCAATACCGTATATATTAATGTTTTTCATTCGTTTTTCGGTTGAATTTAATTTTTAACCAAATAATAGCATGATTGTTGCTTTTATTTAGTTGCTAATTTAAACTATTATTATTCAATATTATAAATTAATTGCTCATGAAATATATAGCCTTATCATCTTTATTTATACTAGGTTTATTAGGCCTAAGTTACGTTCAAATAGGCGCCAGTTTAACTGAAAAAAATGATTTCATTCAGCAAAAAGAAACAAAAGTATTAGTAACGACAGATTACGGGAATATTATTTTAAAGCTATATAACGAAACTCCAAAACACAGAGATAATTTTATAAAGTTGGCTAATGAAAAGTTTTACGATGGATTACTATTTCACAGAGTAATGGAAAATTTTATGATTCAGGGCGGTGACCCGGATTCTAAATGGGCTGAGCCAGGTGACATATTAGGTAATGGTGGTCCGGGGTATACGGTTCCTTCAGAGTTTCATCCCAACTTATTTCATAAAAGAGGAGCATTAGCTGCAGCAAGAACAAACAACCCTGAAAAAGCCTCAAGTGGTTCTCAGTTTTACATTGTACAAGGCCGAAAATTTTCTGACTTAGAATTAGGAGGAATGGAAGCCAGAATGGGAATAACTTATCCGGAAGCACACAAAAAAGTGTATCAATCCATCGGAGGTTATCCGTCTTTAGACCAGAACTATACTGTTTTTGGTGAGGTGCTTGAAGGAATGGATGTTGTAGAGAGAATAGCAACGTTAGAAAAAGACCGATCAAATCGTCCGAATAAAGATGTGGCTATGACAGTTAAAATATTAGATTAATTTTACCTTTAATTAATTAGTATGACTGTATGGCCTCAATTAGTGATTGGATAAAAAAAGTTCAAGAATTTAATCCTTCAAATCTTCAAGAATTAGAAGAGTTCAGACTTCAGTACCTTAGTAAAAAAGGATTAATGACTGAGTTGTTTGCAGCAATGAAAACCATTGAGCCGGCACAACGAAAATCTTACGGTCAAGAAGTCAATCAATTAAAACAATTAGTTGAGTCAAGGTATTCAGAGTTAAAACTGAAATTTGAAGATGGGGCAGATTCAGCTTCGAACAAAGTTGACATTTCTTTAAATGGAGAATCGATGCCACTTGGTTCACATCACCCAATTAGTATTGTTAGAAACAGAATAATTGAAATATTTTCACGCATTGGTTACTCGGTTAGTGAAGGACCGGAAATAGAAGATGACTGGCATAATTTCTCTGCATTAAATTTTCCCCCAGAACATCCTGCGCGAGACATGCAGGACACGTTTTTCGTTGAAAAAGATCCTGACATTGCATTGCGTACCCATACATCATCTGTACAGGTGCGTGTAATGGAAAACAGCAAACCACCAATACGTACTATATCACCAGGTAGAGTTTACAGAAATGAGGCAATCAGTGCAAGAGCGCATTGTTTCTTTCATCAAGTTGAAGGATTATTAATTGATACGAATGTATCATTTGCCGACTTAAAACAAACGCTGTTGTTCTTCGCAAAAGAAATGTTTGGTGCTGAAACCAAAATTCGATTAAGACCTTCATATTTCCCTTTTACCGAACCCAGTGCAGAAATGGATATATCATGTACCATTTGTGGAGGCAAAGGTTGTAACGTTTGCAAATACAGCGGTTGGGTAGAAATAATGGGTTGTGGAATGGTTGATCCACAAGTATTGGAAAATTGCAAAATAGATTCTGATATCTATACGGGTTTTGCATTTGGTATGGGTATTGAGCGAATAGCAATGTTGAAATATACTGTTAACGACCTACGTCACTTTTCAGAAAATGATGTTCGTTTGCTCAAACAGTATTCAGGATTGAGCTAGGGTTTTATTTCAGAATGTACATTCTGTCACTATCTAATTTTAATAAGATAAAAAGTAAGATAGTAAAAGACCATAAAGATGATCCGCCATAACTTAAAAACGGAAACGGAATACCAATAACCGGAGCCAGTCCTATAGTCATTCCAACGTTAATCATAAAGTGAAAAAAGAGTATTGATGCTACTCCATAGCCATATACTCGTGTAAATGTTGATTTCTGCCGTTCGGCAATAAAAATAATTCTAAGCAGCAATGCTATAAACAGCATTATTAGAACGAGTGTTCCAATAAATCCCCATTCCTCACCAACTGTGCAAAAGATAAAGTCAGTACTTTGTTCAGGTACAAAGTCAAATTTGGTTTGTGTTCCTTGCAAAAATCCTTTTCCTGCAAAGCCACCTGAACCAATAGCTATTAAGCTCTGATTTACATTATATCCAGCTCCTTTTGTATCAGTAGACTTTCCCAACAGCACGTCAATTCTCTGTTTCTGATGGGGTTTTAAGAAATCATTATAAACATAATCCACACTAAAAATACAGCTTAGTGCAATGATTGAAGCCATTGATATTGCTAGAATTTGTGATCTTTTTTTATTGGTAAAGAAATAAACCAGCAGTCCTAAACCAATGATAATTCCTGTTAATATAAATTTATTAACCAGTAGTGCGAGTACAAACAGCAGCACAACAAAAAAGCCAATAATTAATACGTTTTGAGATAAGCCTTCTCTGTATAAAACAAAAATAAAAGCTCCATAAACCAATGCAGAACCAGTATCGTTTTGCAGTAGAATTAAACCGGCTGGTATCGCTAGCAATACAAATGCAACTAATTTAGTTTTAAGCTGTCCCATTTTTATTTCACGGGCACTTAAGTATTTTGCAAGCACAAGTGCAGTGGCAAATTTTGCAAACTCAGCAGGCTGCAATCTAAAACTTCCAACTTCAAACCAACTTTTAGAACCGGCAACTTCTCTTCCAAAAAGTAATACCAAAATGAGCATAATAATTACTCCGCCATAAATGACATAAGAAAATGTAGGGTAAAATTTGGCATCAATAACCAGTATTATAAGCGCCAATACAATTGATGTTACTATCCAAATGAGCTGTTTGCCATAGTTTTGGCTAATATCAAATATACTTTGGTGATCATCATTATACACAGCCGCATAAATATTTATCCATCCAATTATCACTAATGACAAATACAGCAGAATTGATGGCCAATCAATGTATTGAAAGATATTCTGTTGCTGCCTCATTTATTCTTTTAAACTAATTGGATTGGATTCTGGGTCTGCTTCAATAATAGGTAATAGGTTACCATTCATAATATGTTCTTCTACCCATGGTCTGCTAATTGAATCATTTAAGTATTGCTCAATCATTAAACTTGCAATAGGTGCTGCCCATGTGGTACCATAACCCGAATTTTCAACCATTACTGCAATTGCAATTTTTGGATTTTCTAAAGGAGCAAATGCAATAAATAGTGAGTGGTCCTTACCATGAGGATTTTCTGCCGTTCCCGTTTTTCCGCAAATATTTAAGTCTTTTACTTCTGCGTTACGTGCGGTACCTTTTGTTACAACATCCCTCATACCTTCTTTTACTACATTATAATACTGACGTTGTATTGTTGTGTAATTTTTCTTGATATACTTTTCAGGTAAGTGCTCTTCCTCGCCAATACCTTTAATAAAGTGAGGAGCATAATAAAAACCATTATTTGCAATAATTGCCGATAGGTTGGCTAACTGTAATGGCGTTACCCCTAGCTCTCCCTGGCCAATAGATAAACTTAAAATACTAGAAGCTTTCCATCTGTTTTTGCCATAAATCTTATCATAAAAGGTGGTAGAAGGAACTAATCCACCTAACTCATGAGGCAAATCAACACCTATTTTTATTCCTAAACCAAAACTGTTTACATGATTTTTCCAAGTGGCATACCCTTCTTCAGAATTTGCATATTTATTATTATCAATTAAACTTCTAAATACTCTGCAGTAGTATGCGTTGCAAGAATGCTGAATGGATTGCTGTAAGTTTAATGGGGTAGAATGGCTGTGACATCCAATAGAAAGACCCCTCATATGAAACCCCATATTGCATCCATAATATGTTCCTTCATGGGCCACGCCTTCTTGTTGTGCAATTAATGCATTTATAGTTTTAAATGTTGAACCTGGAGGATAATTGGCCTGCATAGCACGATTAAACATGGGTTTGAGGCCGTCAGAAATTAAATTTCCGTAATTAAAATTCCTGCTTCTGCCAACCATTAGATTTGGGTCATACCCTGGAGAGCTTACCATAGCAAGTATTTCACCGGTTCCCGGTTCAATTGCCACTACACCACCAAGTTTGTTTTGAAATAAGGCTTCACCATAAGATTGAAGCTTGGCATCTATAGATGATATTAAGTTTTGACCGGGTACAGCTAGGGTATCATATTTCCCCTCTTCAAATCTTCCTTTTTCTCTGCCAAACACATCAACCAAAACGTATTTTAAGCCACGTTTACCTCTTAGGTGTTGTTCATAAGACTGTTCTATACCACTTATACCTATGTAGTCACCAGATTTGTAGTAAGGGAGTTTATTAATGATTTTGTCATTTACCTCTCCTATATAACCTAATGCATGTGGTGCAATTTTGTAAGGGTACTTTCTAACAGTACGGGGCTGCACATAAAACCCTTTGTACTTATGTAATTTTTCTTGCAGTGACGCAAAATCTTTAGATGATAATTGCTTTAGAAAAATAGATGGTCTTTTTGAAGAATACCGTTTTGCTTTTCGAATGTTCTTGTTGAAATAATCTTTGCTTATATTTATTAGGCTACAAAATTCGGTTGTATCCATCTCCTGAAGCTGGTTTGGAATAACCATCACATCGTACGCAGCTTCATTATAAACCAGTAATTTTCCGGTACGGTCATAAATTAACCCTCTTACAGGGTAGTCAATAATTTGTCTTACTACATTATTATTTGCTGACAGCTTGTAGCTTTCATCAACTACTTGCACAAAAAATAAACGAACAATGTAAATGAATGCAATGGATACAAATATTGCACTTATTACTAAACGCTGTATGTTGTTGCTGTTCATTTGAGGGCTGTTTGTTTTGTAAACAGATACTGACTAATTAATACAAACATTAAAGTAAAAAATGTGCTAATAAGAACCGTCATGAATGTTCTAAAAAAATCTTCAAAGCGAAATGCTTCAATATAGAATAATGTAAAGTGATGAATCAGTACCAAAATGGATGTATAACTTAAAAACCAACTTAAGCCTAACTTACTTATTGAGGGTTTCTCATCAATTTCATAACCATCTCTGGGTGAAATAGCATTTAAAATATAGGGTCTAAAGAATGCCATACAAACTGTTGCGGCAGCATGCATACCAGCTGTATCCATAAAGAAATCTATGATTATGCCGGTAAAAAATGCCATTGTAAGCAGTAAAATCTTTGACATTTTAATGGGTAATGTGAGAATAAACAGTACATATACAAACGGATTAATAAATCCACTCAATTGAATATTATTAAGAATAAGTATCTGTAATAGTATCAGTACTATAAACCGAACAATATGTCCACTAATATCAGTTATCATTAGATTTTTCTAATTCAGTTTGTTCAGACTTCCGTTTATTATCAATTACGTAAACATAAACTGTGTTGGAAATATCATTAACAAGCCTTATGTCTAATTCTTTAAAACTTAACTCATCTTTATCAATTACTTCTGTTACTCTGCCTACCGGTATTCCCTCGGAAAATATAGAAGAGTAAGCAGTAGTTACAACAGAATCTCCAACTTTTATGTTGGCGTGTTTTGGTATATCCTTTAATCTAACTTCAGTTGGATCTTTGCCTTCCCAAATCAATGATCCGAAGTAATTAGAACTTTTTAATCCAGCAGAAACCATACTCTCAGTATGTAAAATGGATCTAACTGTTGCATAGTTATTAGATACATTGTGTACTACACCCACTATGCCATTCTGATCAATTACGCCCATTTCTTTTTTTATTCCATGTTTGCTGCCCTTGTTAATTGTGAGGTAATTCAATCTTTTATTCACCGAATTATTTACCACTCGGGCAACTTTATATGAATATTGATGTAGCGTGTCTTCAGCTAGAGCATTGAGGGAATCTGAAATAGAAATAATGGGTGTGTCGTTTTGAAGGGTTCTGAATATTGCATTTTCCTCCGCCAGTACTTGATTTTGATCCCTTAGGCTAAAATAATCCTGTATTCCTGAGACTTGATTGTAAAAACCACCAACAGCATAGTTAGAGCTGTTTATAAATGAAGACTTATGAAAATTCTTATTCTGAATGATAAGCGATGCACAGATCACTTCTAATGCTATGAAATATAGCACGAAATTATATCTAAGAAGTAAAAGTATTAGGTTGCGCATGCTTTAGGCAAAGTACATTAACAGATTACCGCTTTAAATTTAACGAATTACCTAACAAGCAAAAGTTAAGGTGTAACTATGGCATTAAAAATTTGAATCTATCGATATTTTTAAGTGCAATACCACTACCTCTAACCACAGCTCTTAGTGGATCTTCAGCAACATGAACAGGTAATTTCGTTTTGTTTGAAATTCTTCTGTCCAATCCTCTTAATAATGCACCACCACCGGTTAGGTATATACCGGTTCTGTAAATATCTGCAGAAAGCTCAGGTGGGGTTAGCTCAAGTGCTTTTAATATAGCTTCTTCTATTTTTGAAATTGATTTGTCTAGGGCATGTGCTATTTCAGTGTATGAAACTTGAACTTCTTTTGGAATACCAGTCATCAAATCTCTACCATGCACAGCGTAATCTGCAGGTGCGTTTTCTAATTCTGGTAGGGCAGAACCAACTTCAATTTTAATATTCTCAGCAGTTCGTTCACCGATAAGAATGTTATGCTGTCTACGCATATAATCCCAAATGTCTTCTGTAAAACCATCACCTGCAACACGTATTGATTGGTCGCAAACAATACCACCCAAAGCTATTACAGCTATCTCACTGGTTCCACCGCCTATATCAATAATCATATTTCCTTTAGGCTCTTCAACATCTACACCAATACCAATTGCAGCTGCCATTGGCTCGTGTATTAAGTAAACTTCTTTTGCACCGGCATGTTCAGCACTATCACGTACTGCACGCTTTTCAACTTCCGTAATACCAGAAGGAATACAGATTACCATTTTTAAAGATGGAGCAAATAATTTCCTTCCTGGATTTATCATTTTAATCATACCCTTAATCATATGTTCAGCAGCTTCAAAATCTGCAATTACACCATCTTTTAAAGGACGAATTGTTTTTATGTTTTCGTGAGTTTTACCATGCATCATCATTGCTTGTTTACCAACAGCAAGCACACGATTGGTGTTTCTGTCAATAGCAACAATAGATGGTTCATCTACAACTACTTTGTCGTTATGAATAACCAAGGTATTGGCAGTACCTAAGTCAATTGCTATCTCCTGCGTTAGGAAATCAAATATCCCCATATTCCATTTTTTAGTTTTAGGTGGTAAAGAACCTCTTAGCGCTCCTTTGTTAAAGTGGTCTGATTTTCTAAAATCAGGCTCTTTTACAAATTTATCACGTGTAATTGTGTTCTCCCCAGAATCAATAAATTTTGACTCTTTTTTAACATTTTCATTTTCAACAGGTTGCATAGCTTTTCTTTTAAATTTTATTAAATTTAAGCCCGACACATTAAAAGGTTCAATTGTTCATTAATGTTTAAAGTGTCTTATACCTGTTAATACCATAGAAACCCCGTTTTTGTTGCAGAAATCAAGCGATTTCTGGTCATTTATGGAACCACCTGGCTGTATAACCGCTTTTATGCCGGCATGACTTGCTATTTCAACACAATCTGGAAACGGGAAAAAAGCATCAGAAGCCATTACAGCTCCCTCTAAATTAAGCTCAAATCGCTTTGCTTTTTCTATTGCCTGATTGAGTGAATCGACCCTTGAAGTCTGGCCAACACCACTTGCTATCAATTGCTTGTTCTTAACAATTACAATAGCATTGCTTTTACTTTGTTTTACAATTTTATTCGCAAATAATAAATCATCAAATTCCGTATCGCTTGGCTTATTATCAGTTGCAAAATTAATTTCATTTACGTTTATCGAATCATGTTCTTGATACAACACTCCGTTAAGCACTGAACGATATTGCCATTTTTCAAATTCAAAATCATTTGTTTGAAGAAGTATTCTGTTCTTCTTTGATTTTAGAATCTTTAACGCCTCTTCATCATATTCCGGTGCTAAAACAATTTCTACAAACAATTCATTTATTGCAGAAGCGGTATCAATATCCATGGTTTTATTGGTTGCAATAACGCCACCAAAAACCGAAACAGGATCTGCCGCAAGTGCTCTATTCCATGCATCTAACAATGAGCGTTCTGCATTTGCAATTCCACAGGCATTGTTGTGTTTGAATATTGCCAGCACTCCTTCATCAAATTCTTTTACTAAAGAAAGTGCAGCGTCTATATCTAATAAATTATTGTATGATAATTCTTTTCCGTGTAATTGAACAAAAACATCTTCCAGGTTACCATAGTAAGCCCCTTTCTGGTGTGGGTTTTCGCCATACCTTAAAGATTTTTGATTCATTAAGTTTTTAGAAAAATGTGATGGCGGTTCTTTTGTGCTCAGATAATCATTTATCATTGAGTCATAGTTAGAACTGATTGCAAATGCTTTTGCTGCCATTTCTTTTCTGTCCTCAAGTGTTGTAACACCTTTTTTAGATTTTAATAAATTCAACAAGAAACCATAATCGTTTCTTGATGGAATAATTAAAACATCTTTATAATTTTTAGCCGCTGCACGAATTAATGATATTCCACCAATATCAATTTTCTCTATTATATCTTCATGGCTGTTACTGTCTTTAACCGTTTGTTCAAAAGGATATAAATCAACAATTACAATGTCAATCTGAGGAATGTCATATTCCTGTAATTGCATCAAATCATCTTTGTTTTCTCTACGTCCAAGTATACCGCCAAATATTTTGGGATGTAAAGTCTTTACACGCCCACCCAGTATAGATGGATAGTCTGTAATTTCCTCTACAGGAATTACTGCAGCACCCTGTTCAAGAATAAATTCTTTGGTACCACCGGTCGCATAAATTTGGATGTTTAATTCCTTTAACGCTTTGATTATGGGGGAAAGGTTTTCTTTATTAAAAACTGAAATCAAAGCGCTCTTTACCATTACTTTAGCATGCATATCTGAGCTCTCTCTATAAGGGGCAAATTTACCTATAATTAAGCTAATTTGAAATACACTTCAAATTAATGCCCACATAATATAAAGGGCTTATTTTCTTTTATATTTGATAGGAATAAGTGGTTTTTTATGCGAACTAAGATTAATCTCATATTAGAAAGTATCATTTTTGCTTTTCAGGCATTGAGAACGAATGCATTACGCACCGTGCTATCATTGCTTGGTGTTACGGTAGGTATATTTGCCATTATTTCTGTTTTTACTGTAGTTGATGCGCTGGAAAGAAATGTTAGAACCAGCGTAGAATCATTAGGTGATAACGTCATTTATATTCAGAAATGGCCTTGGGGTTTTACGTCAGATTATCCATGGTGGAAATATTGGCAAAGACC
>JABDLV010000056.1 GCA_013001815.1 Bacteroidia bacterium | reverse complement strand
GTATTTATTGTTGAACTATTAATGATACCTACTACACTTGAGCCAAATCCCATGGGTTGTCCCACTGTATAGGTGGTTCCATCCTGAGGGGTACCAAAAAAACTAAACGTATTTCTTATTATTAAATATTTAACTACACCGTCAGTAGGATAAGGGTCAACTGCAGGTGACCAGCTAAAAGTTATGCTACCCGGGTTACCGGCTATTACCGATGTTGGAAAAATTGATGCAGGTGTAAAGCTTGGTTCTCTCACAAAACGCCAAAAGTTTTTGTTTGTGACACTATTAGCTAAGCCTAAAGATGATGTTGTGGATGCATCTGTATATGCAACACCTGAAATACAACTTCCACCAATTCCATAATCGTTTAGTGTGCTTCCGGGTGTAATTTTTACAGACTCGCCATTTAACAAACCTGAAGCATGGTTAATTTTAGGGCAGGACATAGATGTCCAGGAACTGGCAGGTGTGCTTTTATGTGATAAAGCATGTACATGATTTCCTGAAGCGTTTCTTAATTGGATAATATCTCCGCCAGATGCAATGTTCATGGTATTATCTAAACTGCCACCAAAAGCACCCCCATTAAAATAAAATGTATTTTCTAAACACAGTTCCAAATAGCCATCAGAAGGGTCCACATCTAATACATAAGGAGTGCCACCTACATTTGTGCATCGATGCCGTAAAACAATGATTGTACCGGCACGCATATGTTGCCAAAATGGAATGTTGTTAAAGTTAACGTGTGGTTGCCAAGAAGTTTGGCCATTGTTATTATCTCGAATACTATAATTTCTTAAATCCACATTATCCCCTACAATCAAGAGTTCAGTCCATTCATTATATTGCGCATTTACTCCAATAGCAGTAGTGTAATTCATGTACTCACTTACTACTACATTTTGAGCACAACTATTCTGCACGTTGAATGCGGAAATCAGAGTTGCTAGAACAAATAACAATATTGTATTTAAATTGGCATGTACCATTTGAGCAAGCTTATAAGATTCTTATCCTATAGACTTACAAAAATACCCAAAAACAAGGCTGTTTTTATTAAATTTTGGTAAATTTATTATTAGCTAATCTATTGTTATTCAGGTCTTTAATTAACAAATTGTATAAGCCTGTCGGCAATCTGTTAATATTCACTTTTTCATAAGTGCCTGTAAAGCTGTCTTTTAAAACCAGCTGGCCTTGCATGTTATAAATATGTATAACATAATCAGAAGAATTTTTCATTTCCACCTGCAGCTTATCCATTGCCGGATTTGGAAAAATCAAAATATCCGAATTAGCTACATCTTCAATTCCAACATTGCCGGCACAATTGTTTTCCGGATGTGCATTTATTGTAGTTCCATTAAAAATTCCGACCGGAGCCGAAACTGTTGACCAATTTGCAGCAACATCATTACTTAAGGTTTCATCACATAACGATAGTGAGTATCCAAATCCATCAGCCAACGAATCCCAGGGTGTAAAATCATCATACTCTACTTCATCAATTAATGTTCCTTCTGAATTTGAAATAGATACTTTTTCTCCACTGTTATTTAATGATTCAAATTGATTTAACCATTCCACTGAATTTATACCATAAAAAGCATCACTATATGCTTTGTATCTGGTAAAAACCAAATACTCCCCGGCATTAATCGTTAAGTTTGAAGGGAATGTTAATGCCAAGCCGGATGAGAATCTCCATCCACCAATATTAATGTCTGTATTATCCATGTTTCTAATTTCTAAAAACTCTAAAGAGTCAGTACCCGGATTGTTATACATTATTTCTGTAATGATAATATTGCCAACATTATTATTAAAAACCAGAGTAAAATCTTGTGGAGCAGCCATTGCATTACCTGCCATGTCCTCCACATTGTTAACAGTTAATGTGTACCAAGTACCATTGGTTAAAGGAGTTGCCAATGAAATTAAAACAGAATCATTATTACTAAATCGTGCAGCACTTGCAATGGTCGGTAAACCCGTGTAGTTTGTCATTACATCTGCAGTCCCATTCAATGGCTCATCAAAACCTACTTTTATTGTAGATGCATCTACTACAACAGCACCAGTTGCCATAGGAGGCACAACATCTGCCCCTGTAGTATCAAATGCAAATTCATCTAATAATATTTTTGCGGTTGTACCACTTCCGCTTCCTCTAGTACCTAAAATACGGAGAATAACATTGGACTGTTGATTTGTATTAAAGGGGAAATTATAGGTGTACTGAGCATATGAAGTACTTGCATTTGCAAAAGTTGAATCGTTTCCTATTTGTACCGGAACAGAATACGTAGCTCCTCCATCTATTGATGTAGATAAGCGAAGTATTACCGGACGGGAGCCGGATCCATTTGCTTCTGAAGCAGCATAAAAAGTTGCAAAGGTGTTTGCATATCCACTTAAATCTAAATCTACTTTTATCTCCGGACTAAAACTACTTGTCGGTATAGCGGCACAAGCAGAAACACTCATTGCCGGGTTATTGCTATCCTGAAATATTCTGTTCGATGTAGCAACTGTGTTACCCGTCCAATTTGGTATAAACATTACGCTTGTACCAGTTGTGAATGCCGCATCAAAATTTTCAGATGCAGGTAAAGTTGAAATTTGCGCCATTGCACCTGATGTAACTAATAACAATGCTATTGAAAAGAAGTATAATTTTTTCATAAGGTTTAGATTTTAAACAAATATAATAATTAGAAAGAAAAAACGCCTTGCCCTATAGAAAAGGCAAGGCGATAGTAATATACTTAACTAAATACTACTTAACTAAATAGGTAACACCAAAAGAATATGTAATTCCTTTGTTATAGCTTCTATATATGTATTCTTCATCTTTAAAATCCTGGGTTAACTTATATGGAGAATCCAATAAATTTTTTGCTGCAATTTTTACACCAAAATGTTCTCCTAATTTTTTACCCAAATTGGCATCTAGCTGTAACCTTGGTTGCTCAAATACGTTTGGCGTTCCTCCTTTAATTACCACCACTAACTTTTCACCAGACGTGTTAAAGTTTAAAGCTGCATTCCATCCTTTTTCTTTCTGCTCATATCGTAAAAATGCATTTACAATGTAAGGAGATTGACCAAACATATATCTGCTGTCCGGGTGATCCGGGTCTGTAGAGTGAATGTCAGCCAATTCAGCAGCATCAATTTTTACAGATGATTCAATTGCCGAAATATTTGCACCAATACTATAGTTTTCAAATCTCTTCATTATAAAATCCAGAGATTTTTTTATTTCCACTTCGGCTCCATATAAATTTCCCCTATTCACATTTCTCCAGGTTAACTCATCGTTAGAAGCAAGTGGATTAAATACCACTTCAATAGGATCTGTAAAACGTTTATAAAAGAAACCTATTGAAAATGTTTCTCCTCTATTTGGAAATAACTCCCAACGAAAATCAACATTGTCAACCACCGTTCTTTGTAAATCCGGGTTTCCAATTCTAGTCTCTCTTGTTAAGAAATCATAAGATGCAAAAGGCGCCAATTCTCTAAAGGTTGGCTTAGCAATGGTTCTACTCAAGGCTAATCTTAAATTCATTTTCTCATTAATACTATACGTAGTATTGATTGAAGGAAGAACATCATTTGTAACTAAAGAACCTTCTTCTAGTTTTTCATCTTTACTGGCGATATCAATGGTGGTGCTTTCAAATCTGGCCCCTGTTATAAATCTCCATTTTGCACTTGCTTTAATATCAACCATTGCATAACCAGCATAAATTTGCTCCTCACCCGTGTAACTATTTCTTAAATCCGTTGCATCTTGTACGTACGTATAACCACTTGATTGACCTACGTTGAAGTTGTCTTCATTAAAATAGTCAGCTACATTGCCATCAAATTCCATATCTTGGTCGGCATAATTAAACCTTCTTTCATTAAACTCTCTGTTTTTCCAATTACCAGCAACACCAAATTTTATTTTTGATTCGATCAATTTCTCAGTTAGTATTGGAAAAGACATGTTTGCCTTTACATCCATGTTGGTTTCTTCCATATCTCGGAAATACCTTGTTGGAGGGTCATATAAATTGGTAGATATACTATAAAGCGTGTCTGTTGTTCCATCGATACTAGGCACCAACTCATAATCATCATTAAAAAAACGTAAATCCGGTTCTTTCTGAGAAGAAGAAGTATAAGAAGAAATCCAATCAACCATTGCCCCTTCTTTTTTGGCAAGTTCATGCTCTCCTTTTAACTGCACTGAATTAAGAGACCGCTCTTTATATCCAATTGCTCTTGATTGTTGATACAAACCTATTGCATCTTTTGGTATTTCTCCTTCTACAAATCGAGAAGTAGCAACTCCATTTTGGTTTTTTAATAAGTGTAAACTTAAACTACTGTTTTCTGAAATTTTATATGACAAGTTTAAGAGTGCACCCCATAAAACACTTTCTTCTCCTTTTTCATCATTTAAATCAGACTCCGTATTTAATTCCGTAATGCCGGCACCTGAACCTGTTAGACTGTACCTACCTACAAATCCATCGCTGTAATAATTGTATTTTTTAGAGTATGTTAAACCGGTTATATAACCAAACTTGCGTTTAAACAACTTGATATTATTTCCTATGGAAAACGAATGACTATGATTTAAAAACGAATTTTTTGCTTCCGGGTAAAATGATGATTTAAAAGATTTACCAATATCTGATAACTCCTTATTGTCTTGAATCATATTTGAAGTAAATTGGATGTCAGGTATTTCTCCATTAGCCAATCCCGGCACATCTCTATCTCCATTATCAAAACCTAAAAAATCAGTAGAGCCTGATTCAGAAGATAAAAAATCATTATTCAAACTTGATTGAGTATTATAAGCAAACGAAGTAGAAAATTTAATCGTAAAATTTTCAGGATAATCTTTCGTTAGCACCTGTACCAAACCACCTGTAAAATTGCCGGGCAAATCAGGTGTAAAAGATTTTGAAACAACAATATTGTCAATCAAATTGGATGGAATTAAATCCATTTGCACAGAATTTCTATCGGGATCCAATCCCGGTACATCTGCTCCATTCAAAAGTGTTTTACTATATCTATCACTAAGGCCTCTTACATAAACATATTTTCCGCCTTCTACATTTACACCAACAATTCTTTTTGCAGCAGAGGCTACATCACTATCTCCTGACCTTGCAATTTGCTGTGCTGAAATACCATCTATTAATTCGGCAGAATTTTGCTTTAAATCAATCATATAAAATTCTGAACGCATTAAAGCTCTGCCTTCAATTTTAACAGCTCCAATTGCCAATGAAGATGAATTTAAATTGAAATCCTGAAGAATTTCATCACCTGCATTTATAACTACTCCTTTTATGGTGTCAGAAGTATATGAAATATTACGACAAACTAAATTATAGGTACCTGGTTTTACCCCTTTTATAGTATAGTTACCATCAAAATCTGCAGCCGCACCATTACCGGTTCCTTGAATCAGAACTGTGGCGCCAAGTAATGGCTGGTAATTATCACCGCCTGTAATTTTTCCTTTTATACTTGCAACTTGAGCATACATGGAAGTAATGCTAAAAACAAATGCAACAACAGTTAAAATATTTTTCATTTTTAGTTAAGTATCAAAAAATTAGTTAAATTTTTATCAAGCAAAAGGATGAGTCAGTTTAATTTCTGAACTCATCCTTTTTTATATCCAATGAATTAATTACTTACTGTATTACGTTAGCTTCATCAGTTAATGTCCATCCTTCATGCCACATGTCAGAACCACTAGGATCAAAAGCTCCAGCAAATTGTGATTGTGTAAAAAATGCATCTAAACCAGATGGCCAGTTAGTAGTATTAGCTCTAGTTGAAGTAGGCAACACACCTAACATCATAACATTATCCACATCGTTTCCAACTACATTTTGGTGAGTTAATAAGTCATCTCCGTTTGAACTAACAACTTGAAGTGCCGCATCATTATTAGCAACATTCCAATGAATGTTATTTTGGTATTGAAGGTCATTCATTTCTAATCTATTTCTAGAATCCTCTCCGCTAGCTAAATCTTCAACGTCCACTCCTTTACCCCACTCTGTAAAAATTGAGTTCCAGTATTGTCCACCTGCATTGTCTCTGAATGTTAGGGCTCTTTTACCGGCTGCCATTCCTTTACCAATTGAAGTTACATTTGCAATAACCGGTGTTGCATATGGTGTTCCATCTTCAGGACTTGTACCGCCATCGTGCTCACCACCTCTATCACCAGGTTGATAAACCAAAGCATATTGAATAAAACCTCTCCAACCTTCATCATAGTCAATTGCATCATCACCAACCAATGTTACAACTGCATTTTTAATTCTTGCAGTTCCTCCAAAAAATTCGATACCATCATCGTTGTTAGCAATAATTTCAACATGGTCTATAGTTGTACCGCTTCCAACACCACCAAGAGTTAATCCATTAATTTCGTTACCTGCTCCAATATCTGTACCGCCATGTCTAATTGAAACATAGGATATAACACCTGAATTATCAGCATCATTAGAACCGCCATAAATACCACGAGACTCAGTTGTTGGAATACCTTCAATTGCTGATTGACCCGGAGTAGAATTTAAGATTGCATCACCTAAAACAATTAGGCCACCCCATAATCCACGTGCTGTAGTTGGTAAATTACCACCATTTTCATAAGCACTGTCATCTGCTTTTCTTCTAATTTGATCAGACTCGGCTGTCATAATAATTGGAAGTGTTGCACTTCCCTGAGCCATAATCGTTGCTCCTTTTGCTAC
>JABDLV010000202.1 GCA_013001815.1 Bacteroidia bacterium | reverse complement strand
TAGATCACTTACTTAAAGTTTTAACCACAATATCAATGCTTTCATCAGGAATTACCGTTATTTCTTGGTCTTTTTCTATATAACCATGGGCAGCTTTTGCTTGATAGATTTGTTCATCTACTTTTATTTTACCTGCCGGACGTAAATCAGTATAGGCAATTCCTGTTTTTCCAATTAATAAATCGTGTTCTTTATGGTCGGCTGTAAATCCTTCAGATGACTCCATAGTATCTGCCAATATTAGTTTGCTAAACAACTTACTCTCCAGTAATCTTTTACCAATAAAAAAGAGCGGTACAATTGAAAGTATCATGGCAATTGCCACAGTAAATAAAGATGTATTCAATTTACCGGGTGGAACAAAAGTAAAATCAAATCCAATATTGTTAACAAGGCTTAATGTAAATGCAGTTACAATGCAAATAATGCCCGAAACACCGGCAACACCAAAACCCGGAATAACAAAAACTTCCAGTGCAATTAAAACCAAGCCAACAACAAACAAAAGTATTTCCCAATTCTCTGCTAATCCTTCTAAGTACAAGGGTGCAAAATAGAGTACAGCAGCTGTTACAGATGCTAAAATTGGAAACCCTACACCGGGAGATTGTAGTTCAAAGTACAAACCTCCAATAATAACAAGCATTAGAATTCCGCTAACCATCGGATTGATTAAGAAGCCAATAATCTTATCAATGGTACCTTCAGCGTACTCCACAAACTGAATGTTGTTTATATTCTCACTTGCAAACATTTCTTCTTTTGAACTAACAATACCATCGCAATAGTTATGCTCAACTGCTTCGCTTGCAGTAAAGGTGAGTACTTTTCCTGCTTTGCTTATTCCTTTTACTTCCACATCTGGGTCAACCATTGCTTCGGCAATTTGCGGATCACGGTCGTTTGCTTCTGCAGTAGCACGCATCATGCTACGCATGTACGATTGATATTTATCCGGTAGTGCTTCTGCGTTTTGATCAACTACAGTGGCAGCACCAATATTTGCACCGGAGGTCATGTAAATTTTATCGCAAGCAATAGAAATTAAAGCACCGGCACTGGCTGCGTTATTATTAATAAAAACATAAACCGGTATGTCAGTATTCAATATTTTGGTTCGTATGGAATCTGCTGCATCCAGCATACCACCATAAGTATTCATTTCAATGCAAATAAAGTCTGCCTTCATTTTTTCTGCCTCATCAATAGCCAAATCGGTAATTCGCCACATAGGAGGGGCAATTTCCTTGTCCATTTTAAAGTTGTAAATGAGTACAGTAGAATCTTGATTTTGACCCAAAACCGGGTAGCTGATGTTAATAAGTAGGAGTATTAACAAACTATATTTCAAGAATTTATAAGTGTTAATTAAATTGTTAACAATGCTGTTCATGGCTCAAATTGAGGGCTGCTTATTGAAGTAAATTTGGTTAAAGTTAAAGAAAGAAAACATGTTTAAGCATCAAATTATTATTTATGCTGCCATATTGTTATGGCTCATAGCATTTCCAGGTCAAATTCAGGCAGAAATACGCACCGATTCTACAGGCTTTACAACTAAAGAAGACGGCAAGGTTTACATTACATACCAAGTAGAAGCCAATGAAACGTGGTATGCACTTTCAAAAAAATACAATGTTGAGCTTGAAGCCTTAATGGAGTTGAATGCCAACAAGGAATTAAAAACGGATGATATCATTTTAATTCCAACTAAAAAGTATGCAGGAGAAATGGATGAAGAAGTGGGTGAAACTGTAGAGCCTGAAAATTCATTACCACCTGCCAAAAAAACACCGGTGTTTTATAAAGTGAAGCAAGGAGAAACATTATACAGCATTTCTAAAAAGTTCAACAAATCAATATTCGCATTAAAAGAGTGGAATAGCTTTGATACAGATGCAGTGCGAGAAGGCGATGAAATCATTGTGAATTACATTGTTGATTTTAAGGATCAGCCAAAATTAGTTGCGTCTAATCCTAAACCGGTTGAAGAGGAACCTAAAGAAGCCGAGACGCATGAAGAACCTGATGTAAGTGTAAAACAAGTTCAAAGTAATGAACCTTTCGTGCCAACAGTGGAGAAGGACGCAACAAAGACGGAAGCTGTAGTTGATCAGGAAGAGAAAAAGAAAAAGAAGAAAAAGAAAAGAAATAAAGATAAGCCGAAACCACCGGTTGTGCCTGTTAAGCTTTCTAAGGATGAGCTAAGAAAATTAGAGGCTACAAAAAGTGTGTCTGAATTAAAAACAGATGACAACAGCAAAGTAATTAGAAAATATGTTGAAACCGGTATTGGGGCTTATCTTTCAGATGCCAACTTAAACGAAAACAGATATTATGCTTTGCATCGCACTGCTCCTAAGGGAACCATCATTAAGGTTACCAATACCATGAATGGATTGTATACTTATGTGAAGGTAGTGGGTAAATTGCCTGACACTGGTGACAACCATAACCAGGTTATAAAAGTTTCTGAAGCCGCTGCCAAAAAAATGGGAGTGTTAGATACTTATTTCAGAGCAACGCTAACCTATGGTGTTGCTGACGAATAATCCTATTGGTTAAATTTAGATTTAACTAAGTCCACAAATTCTGAAAACACATTTTTATTTGTGGCAATAATTTCTTCGCCAAAGATGGCGTTGGCGTTTCCGGAAAAATCACTTACAGATCCACCTGCTTCTTCAACTATAATTACACCTGCTGCAACATCCCAGGGATTCAATCCATATTCAAAGAACCCATCAAATCTTCCGCAAGCTACATAAGCTAAATCAACAGCAGCTGAACCCCATCTTCGTAAACCATGCGTATGGTGCATACAGTGGTCAAATACCTGCATGTACTCAGGCAATCGGCTATAGTCTTGGTAGGGAAAACCGGTAGCCATTAACGTTTCTGAAAGATTAAGTGTAGGGGAAACTGAAATTTTTTCTCCATTTAAAAAAGCTCCGTTGCCTTGGCTCGCATAAAAACATTCATCTAAATTGATTTCATAAATGACTCCAAGTATTGCTTTCTTATTTTGAAGTAATGCAATGCTAATGCAAAAGCAGGGTACGCCATGTACAAAGTTGGTAGTTCCATCCAAAGGATCAATTACCCATTGAAATTCTCCTTCACTGTTCTCGGTATTTTCTTCTGTTATAAATGCTGCCTCAGCTAGAGTAGATTTTAAACCACTTACTAATTGCTGCTCTGCAGTTTTATCTACATAAGATACCAAGTCATTTTTTCCCTTGTACTCAACAGTATTACGATTAAAGTTTTTTCTTTCCTCACGAATAAATTCTCCTGTACTTTTGCTTAAAGCAATTACTTGTTCGCAGATTGAATGTAAATCCATTAAGAGCTTGAGAGTTTTTTGTTTCTTTTTGAAAGCACTACCATTCCTATAACTCCTGCTAATATTAATCCTGTAGAGATTATCTCGGCCTGCGTAATTTCAAATCCTGCAATAATGTAATCAGAGTTAACTCTTATTTTTTCAATGAAAAAACGTTCAATGCCATTTAGTATTAAGTAAAGTGAAAACAGAATACCGGGAATTTTAATTCTTTTTCTAAAGTACCACAACACGCCAAAAAGTGTCAGACACATCATAGTCTCATAAAATGGAGTAGGCCAAACCGGATCGGCCAATTCGTAGCAGTGTGTTCCCTCGCAACCCGGTATAGGAATACCGGCACGGTTTACATTATGGGGGTAAGTAAATGACCACATCCAATCGGGTAAAAAACTTAACCAACCTGGTTTTGCACTATTATTTACAATTCCCCAATCTCCATCACCTGCTAACTGACAACCAATTCTGCCAACTGCATAAGCCAGCATTAAACCGGGTGCAGCAGCATCTGCAATTACAAATGGTTTGATTTTATGTTTGTTGGTATACCATATTACCGAAATAGCTCCTACAATTAAGCCTCCATAAAAAGTAAGTCCACTAAATGAAATTAG
>JABDLV010000194.1 GCA_013001815.1 Bacteroidia bacterium | reverse complement strand
CCATTTGGCATTATGGCAAAAAAGTCATCAAGACTAACCCAGATTAAAAGAAAAATAAAACAGCCTGCTATTAAAAGTACCAATGAGCTTTTCTTATAAATCTGGTCAATAGTACTAATATCATTTTCTGCCCAGGCCTTTGAAATTATTGCAGAACTAATATTTGACATTGCGATGTAAGGAATGGCAATCACCCCGGAAATAAATATTGCAATAGAATATATTCCTGTCATTTCTAAACTAACCAGACTAGCCAACATAAAAGTGTCAATCCTTAAAGCCAATACACTTCCTACTCCACTTAAAATTCCATAAAAAGCATATGTGCGTATATCTTTAATTCTAGTTTTCGTTAAAAAAGACCAGTTTGGCTTAAAACTTAATTGACCTAAAAAACCAAGATAAAGTATGCTCCCCACTAACACCAAACCAAATACCGCAACCACTCCCATCATCATTTGATTAAGGCTTAACACATTAAAAAAGTATAATAGTGCTAAGCATGGCAGTAAGGCCTTAACCATTAAACTGTTTAAGATGTTAGGAACAACTATTCTTTGAAAATTATAACTGTAACTTCTGGATAAGGTTGAAAAAAGCATGAAGCCAATAACCGGGACAACAAAAAACAGGTAAGAGCTAAATAGTTCGTTCTTTTGAGAATAGAAATCGTAAATGGGTTCTTTTAGCAATGTAATTGCTAACAAGAATATAAGGAATGCAGCAAACGGCACCAGGAAGACAAACAACAAGAATCCGTTGTGGCTTTTTGCTTTGTCTTGAAATTGTGGAAAGTATCTAATAATTACATTTCCAAATCCTAGGCTTACAAATGGTACAACAAGCAAAGCCGTATCCAAAATAAAACGCATTAAACCTAGCTCTTCTGGTTGAAGTGCATAGGGGTAAATGAATAATACATTTATGGTTCCAAGAAATAAAGCCACATAGCCTACTATTGAAAACTTAATTCCTTGTCTTTTAACTATACCCATTGAATTATGAATTATTCAAATTAAGCAAGAATTATGCAAGTAAATATAATCGGCAGGTAATACTTTTCAATAATGAGCGAAAGGTACTTATTGAATAATTTGTTCGTATATTTTATGTTAATTAAGTGGTATTAAAATCGAATTTGCATCAAAAATGTAAATTCACAAAATTTAAATTAGACCAAAAACTATATTGTATAATCCAAGGTGATAAAACGTCCTAATATTAACTCAACAAGTTCCTGCTTTATTATAGCGGAGATAGGTGTAAATCATAATGGTGATATTAAACTTGCCAAGCAAATGATTGATGAAGCTGCAATTGCAAAAGTAGATGCAGTTAAATTTCAAACATATAAAACTGAGCAAATCGTAACAAAATCTGCTCAACAGGCGGAATACCAAAAAATTAATACCAAATCTGATCAGTCTCAATTTGAACTGCTAAAAAAACTAGAACTTGAATTTGAAGATTTTATTGAGCTTAAAAAATACAGTGAGGAAAAAGGAATCACATTCTTATCAACTGCAGCTGATATTGAATCAGCAAATTTTTTGAATAAAATAAATGTTAAAGCTTTTAAAATAGGATCTGGAGAAGTAACAAATCTTCCATTAATTAAACATATTGCCAAATTTAATAAAACAATAATATTGTCTACTGGCATGTCAACATTAAAAGAAGTCAATGATGCATTAAGTTGGATAAAAGAAGAAGGCAACAATGATACTGTATTGCTGCATTGCACATCTAATTATCCTTGCCCCTTGAATGAAGTCAATTTGAATGCCATGAAAACATTGGAAAAAGAATTCAGTGTTCCTGTCGGCTATTCGGATCACACAGAAGGAATAGAAGTGTCTGTTTTGGCTGTAGCGATGGGTGCAACTATAATTGAAAAACATTTTACACTGGATAAAAATATGCCGGGACCTGACCATAAAGCTTCTTTAAATTACAGTGAATTAACTCAATTAGTAAGTCAAATTAGAAAGACAGAGTTAATTATGGGAAATTTTGAAAAAGTGCCTTCTGAAGCTGAGATTAGAATTTCAAAGTTAGTGAGAAAGAGTTTGGTTGCATCTAAAGATTTTAAAAAGGGCGAAATAATTACCATGGATCACCTTGCAACTAAAAGACCATTCACAGGAATTTCTCCAAAAGAAATAAATGAAGTAATAGGAAAAAAGAGTCTAAAAGATATAACTAAAGATAGTATTATTCGATGGGAGGACCTGCAATAAGAAAAGTATTATACATAACAGGTAGTAGAGCAGATTTTGGGTTAATGAAAAATACATTAATCAAAATTCATTCGAATACTAGTTTAGATTTATCCATAATTGCATGTGGAATGCATTTAATGAAAGAATACGGCAATACATTAGATGAAATAACTCAGAGTGATTTTAATGTGGATATAGCTAATGTCACATTTAAAAAAAATGATAGAAGCTCTATGGCTTCATACATAGGAGAATTAATTTGTTCGTTAGTTAAAAAAATTGAACTAATTAAACCTGACATATTATTATTACTGGGTGACCGAGGTGAAATGCTAGCCGGAGCCACAGTTGGTGCATATTTAGGAATCCCGGTTGCGCACATTCATGGCGGTGAAAAAAGCTCAACCATTGATGAGGCAGTGAGACATGCTATTACAAAATTAAGTCATTTGCATTTTTGCTCAACCGAAGAGAGTTACAATAGGCTAAAGAAACTTGGTGAAAAAACTGAAAATATTTTTATTACCGGTGCTCCAGGTTTAGATGGAATAAAGCAAAACATTCTCAAATCTGATGAGATTTATGAAATTTATGCTCTTAAAAAAAACGAACCATTTGTAATTCTATTACAACATCCTGTATCAGAAGAGTTGGGCAACGCATCTAATCAAATAAAAGAATCTTTGGAAGCAATAAAATCAATGAAAATTCAGTGTATAGTAATTTACCCAAATGCAGATGCCGGCAGCAAAGAAATGATTGATGAAATTAATAAATACAGTGATGATGAAAATTTTAAGATTCATAAAAATGTAGAAAGAGCCCATTTCTTAAGTTTACTAAATACCGGAAAAGCATTGATTGGCAATTCTTCTGCAGGTGTTTCAGAATCTAGTTCATTCAAAATCCCGGTAATAAACATTGGAAACAGGCAAAAAAATAGACAATCAGCTAAAAATGTAATTCACTGTGATTACAATAAAAATGACATAATTAAGACGATGGATTTTATTAGTACAAATGAACAATTTAAAAAGACTTTAAAACAATTAGTAAATCCACATGGAGACGGTTCAGCATCACAGAAAATTATAGAAGTACTGATAAAAAAAGAAATCAATGAAAGCTTACTACAAAAACAAATAACTTATTAAAATTGTTTTAAAAATTATCAATCTCACAATATGAAAATTTTTTTATCTAGGCCAAATATTGGTGAAGAAGAGATTAAAGCAGTAACCGAGGTGTTAAAAACAGACCAATTGGCTTTGGGTCCTAAGGCTGAATTATTTGAAAAGCTGTTTGCTTCACTCACCAATACAAAATATGCAGTTGCTGTTAATTCAGGAACTTCAGGACTTCACTTAGCCGTAAGAGCTTTAGACATTAAGGATGGTGATGAAGTCATTACTACCCCATTTTCATTTATTGCTTCGGCTAATTGCATGTTGTTTGAAAAAGCAATACCAGTTTTTGTTGATGTGGAAGAAGAAACATACGGAATGAATCCTGATTTGATAGAAGCCGCCATTACACCAAGAACAAAAGCCATTTTACCGGTTCATGTATTTGGTCAATGTTGTAAAATGGATGAAATTGAGAAAATTGCAAAAAAACATAATCTTAAAATTATTGAAGATGCTTGTGAAAGCCCATTAGCAACGCATAACAATAGACAAGCCGGTTCGTTTGGAGATTGTTCAGTGTTTGCATTCTACCCCAACAAGCAAATGACCACTGGCGAAGGGGGAATGATAACTACTAATGATGAAGCACTTTATAATTTATTTTTAAGTCTTAGAAACCAAGGTAGGGGCAATAGCTTAGAGTGGTTAACTCATACCCGCTTAGGATATAACTATAGAATTAGTGAAATAAGTGCAGCCATTGGGGTTGAACAAACTAAAAAACTCCCCCGCTTTATTGAAGAAAAACGTGAATTAGCTAATAAGTATAATTCTGTACTAGGAAATATAAATGGATTAACAACTCCAATTACCGGCAAAAGCAACACCCATTCATGGTTTGTTTATTCCGTTAGAGTTAATGCCGAAAAAAGAAATAAAGTATTAAAAGGGTTAAATGACAACGGAATCCAATCCAAAGCTTATTTCTATCCATGTATTCATTTGCAAGAGTTTTACATAAACGAATTTGGTTATAAGGCAGGCGATTACCCAATAGCAGAAAAATTAAGCGAAGAACTTATTGTATTACCTTTCCACCATAAAATAACAAATAAAGAAATTACATACATAGAAAGTACACTGAACAGTTTAATTAACAATAACTAATGGATATTTTTAAAGACAAAGACATAATGGTAACTGGTGGCTGTGGATCAATTGGTTCAGAAATTGTTCGGCAATTAGTTTCTCGTAAGCCGAAAAGAATTAGAGTATTTGATCATAATGAAGAAGGCCATTTTAAATTAAATCAAGAAATAACATCTGAAAAGATTAGAAATTTGATTGGCGATGTAAGAGACCGTGATCGTGTTTACAGAGCCTTAGAGGGAGTTGACATCGTATTTCATGCAGCGGCACTAAAGCATGTTCCTTTCTGTGAATATAATCCATTTGAGGCAGTTAGCACAAACGTTATTGGCACCAAAAATATGGTTGAAGGTGCTATTGATCGTAATATCAAAAAATTCATAAATGTTTCTACTGATAAAGCAGTAAACCCTATTAATACCATGGGTGCGACAAAATTATTAAGCGAAAAAGTAGCAGTAAACGCACCTGTAGGTATTTCAAAAATACAAATGTCTTGTGTTCGATTTGGCAATGTTTTAAACTCTACTGGTTCTGTTATCCCGATTTTCAAAGAACAAATCAAGAATGGTGGCCCTGTCACAATAACTTCAGATGAAATGACTCGTTTTTTTATGACTATACCTCAGGCTGTGAGTCTTATTTTTAAAGCAGTAATAGGCATGAAGGGGCGCGAAACATTTATATTAAAAATGCCTGCTCTGAAAATTTCAGACTTAGCAAATGTATTAATTAAAGAACTAAACAAATCGGGTAAAAAGATTGAATTAAAAACTATTGGTTTAAGACCGGGAGAAAAAATGCATGAGGATTTGTTTACACAAGAAGAGCTTCCATATATTAAGGATGCTGGTGAAATACTAGTACTAAGGAATTCTCCTTATGAGGAAAATACACTTTATAACAATCAAGAACTCAAAAACGAACTAAACTCGAATTACGACCTTTTAACAGAAAAACAAATTTTTGATTTTTTGAAAAAAGAAAATATTATCTAATAATATTTAGGTAATTGAAAATGACAATTTCTTATTCTCAATTAAGTATTGCATATAAAGAAAGTCTTCTTTGGTGTCTACATCAAAACACTCATGATTCATTTTATATACTAACGTTTTATTTTCTTCCAAAGCAATAGTATTACCACGATTAAAAAAAGCTCTTTTATAAAAGTAAAACGAACCATTAACCTCAAAAACTGATGGAGCTTTCTGCCTTGAATATATATTAGAAGTTAATTTCTTCGATAAAGAAGCGAAACCATCTGCGTTAAGCTCAACTAAATTAAAGTATGGGTTCTTCCTACACTCCGAAACAGAAATTATATTTAAAGCCTCTGGGTTGTTAGAAATCTCACTATAAGCACTTTTTAAATCCTCTATTGTTCGCAGAGGAGAGGTCACATCTAAATCAAGAATGTAATCATACTTTACCTTATCCTTTTCTTCTTGATATTTTAATAAATGTTCTATTACTGCAATTTTACCTACTTCATCTCCAGCAAGATTAGTTGGCCTAACATAATCTGTAGAAATCCCATTTTGTTCACACACCTTTAAAATTTCCGAATCATCAGTTGATAATGCAATCGTAGAATTAAACTTTTTTGCAAATTTTTTTGCTGCATTAATACTGTAAACAATTAAAGGAATACCATTAATCTCCTTAATATTCTTTCCCGGCACTCCTTTTGACCCACCTCTTGCACAAATAGTAATTAATATGGTCATAAATAAATGACGTTTTAAATAATTATAATTTTCATAGTAACATAATTCGGCAATAAAATATTAAGAATTCTCTATGAAAATTCTAAACTATTTTCGCACTAATTTTTTAACCGGACTTCCTATATAAACTCCAGGGTCAGAGATATTCTTTAATACAACACCTCCCATTCCAATTATAACATCATTACATATTGTAATGCCTTGCTTTACCATTGCACCTGTGCCAAAATATACCTTTTCACCTATATCACATTTTCCACTGATATTAGTAGCAGGCGCTGTTGTGAAGAAATCTCCAATATTACAATCATGCCCAATTGTTGAATTCAAATTTAGATGAGCATGTTTACCAAGTTTAATTTGGCAAGTCAAAATACATCCAGCGGTTATTATAGAGCCTTTGCCAATTTCTGTCCATCTTGAAACCTTTGCACTTGGGTGAATAATTGATGTGTAGTCGGTATTTTCTGGTAGTGATTCCACAATGTCCTTTCTAATTTTTGGTTCTCCAATTGCTACCACTACCCTACCCATTGAAGGGGTAAATTTTGATGCGGGATACACTTTAAATCCTAAAATTTCCTTTTCGTCATAAAGCTTATCGCTAACTAAAAAAAATATCTGCCCATCTGCTTCTCTTTTTTCATTTTCGAATACATCTAACAAGCAGCTCAAGGTTTCTCTTCCAAACCCACCAGTACCGAAAATAAAAATTGGTTTATCTATTCTCGTCATAATCTATTTCACTTCTTCATAATCTACAAAATCATCATCGTCTAAAGTATTTTCATCTTCTACTTTCTCTACGGTAATATGTCCCTCTGGTTTTTGAGGATGGTTTTGTGTTCTATTAAAGTTCTGTTGATTTTTTGCAGCGCTGATAAAACTCGTATAACGTTTATAAATAGTATAACCCAAGTAGCCTACTGCAATTAATAATAGTATTCTACCTACTCCCATTATTTACTTAAATAAAGGTTTCTTTCCGAATAAACTTTAGTGAAAAATTCATCTTCCAAATCATCTATAAAGTAAATGGCCTCACCGGTACTTTTCATTTCAGGACCTAGTTCTTTATTTACGTTTACAAACTTTTCAAATGAGAATACCGGTATTTTTATTGCATACCCTTCTTTGTGTGGATTAAAGTTGAAGTCTTTCAATTTCTTATCACCTAACATTACTTTAGTTGCATAATTCACATACGGCTCTCTGTATGATTTTGCAATGAACGGCACTGTACGTGACGCCCTAGGATTTGCCTCAATCACATAAACAATCTCATCCTTTACAGCAAACTGAATATTTATCAACCCGATTACATTCATTGCCTTTGCTATTCGCTTGGTATAATCTTCTATTTGCTTAATTACATTATCACTTAAATCAAATGGTGGTAAAACAGCATTGCTGTCACCAGAGTGTATTCCGGCAGGTTCAATGTGCTCCATAATTCCTATGATATAACTTTCTTCTCCATCACTAATGGCATCAGCTTCAGCTTCTATTGCTTGGTCTAGAAAATGGTCTAACAAAACTTTGTTTCCGGGAATTTCTCTAAGAATATTTACAACGTGTTGCTCTAACTCATCTTCATTAATTACAATTTTCATGCTTTGTCCACCTAAAACATAAGACGGCCGAACCAACAATGGAAATCCTAACTCTTTAGACAGTTCTGCTACTTGGTCTGCTTCTTCAAGAACACCAAATTTAGGATAAGGTATTTCTAACTCTTTTAACAAAGTTGAAAATCTACCTCTGTCTTCAGCTAAGTCCAAAGACTTGTAGCTGGTACCTATTATTTTGATACCGTGTCTCTCCAACTTCTCACTTAACTTCAATGCAGTTTGTCCACCCAACTGAACAATGACACCTTCCGGTTTTTCATGTTCTATAATATCAAAGATGTGTTCCCAAAAAACAGGTTCAAAGTAAAGTTTATCAGAAATATCAAAATCCGTACTTACAGTCTCTGGATTACAGTTAATCATTATTGTTTCATAACCTGCTTCTTTCGCTGCTAGCACTCCATGCACACAACAATAATCAAACTCTATTCCTTGCCCTATTCTATTTGGACCAGAACCTAAAACAACAATTTTCTTTTTATCAGTTACAACACTTTCTGTTTCTTCATCAAATGTCGAATAATAATATGGCGTACTTGCCTCAAACTCTGCAGCACAACTATCTACCAACTTAAACACACGGTTAATGTCAAATTCTTTTCTCTTTTTAGCTACTTCACTTTCTAAACATCCCAACATATATGCAATTTGCCTATCAGCAAATCCTTTTTGTTTGGCCTCTAGCATCATTTCTTTTGAAAAATCAGTCAAGGTATTTGTAGCAATTTCTTTTTCCAATTCAACCAACTCTTCTATTTGTCTTAAAAACCAAGGGTCAATCTTTGTTAGTTTATGAATGGTTTTAAACGGCATTCCCAACTTAAACGAATCGTAAATGTGAAACAACCTGTTCCAACCCGGATGTTCTAAGCTATCCAGCAATGTTGCTTGGTCTTTTAACTCTTTACCATCTGCACCTAATCCGTTTCTATTTATTTCTAAACTCTGACAAGCTTTTTGTAATGCTTCTTGAAAGTTTCTTCCAATCCCCATGGCTTCACCAACAGATTTCATGGTTAATCCAAGATGACGATCGCTACCTTTAAACTTATCGAAATTCCAACGTGGTACTTTAACTATAACATAATCTATAGTAGGTTCAAAAAACGCAGAGGTAGTTTTTGTAATTTGATTTTTAAGCTCATCCAAATTATATCCTATCGCAAGCTTTGCAGCAATTTTTGCAATAGGATAACCAGTTGCTTTTGATGCAAGGGCAGATGAACGAGAAACACGAGGGTTGATTTCAATTACAATTAAATCATCTTCATTATTTGGATTAATAGAGAACTGAATGTTACAACCACCGGCAAAATGTCCAATGCCGTTCATGCACTTAATAGCCATGTTACGCATATTCTGATATGCCGTATCACTTAACGTTAATGCAGGAGCAACGGTAATGGAATCACCTGTATGAATTCCCATTGGGTCAAAGTTCTCAATAGAACAAATAATAATGACGTTACCTACATTATCTCTTAATAACTCTAGCTCAAATTCTTTCCAACCTAAAATACTTTGTTCCACTAAAACTTCATGCACCGGTGATGCATGCAATCCGTGTGTTAATGCTTTATCAAAATCTTTTTGCTCGTTAACAAATCCTCCACCTGTACCACCTAACGTGTAAGACGGACGTATAACCAAGGGAAAGCCTATTTCTTGTGCAATTTCTTTTCCCTCTAAAAATGACTTGGCTGTTTTTCCTTTACACACACCGGCACCCAACTCTTTCATTCGTAAACGAAACTGCTCACGGTCTTCAGTTGTTTCTATAGCATCGGTATTAACACCAATCATCTTCACATTATACCTGCTCCAAATCCCTGCTTTTTCACAATCCATTGCAAGGTTCAATGCCGTTTGTCCACCCATAGTTGGTAATACCGCATCAATATTATGTGTCTCTAAAATTTCTCTTATTGACTGTTTAGTTAATGGCTTTAAATAAATATGGTCTGCCGTAACTTTATCCGTCATTATTGTAGCCGGGTTTGAATTGATTAAAACGACTTCAATTCCTTCTTCTTTTAATGAACGAGATGCTTGAGAACCTGCATAATCAAACTCGCATGCCTGACCAATTACAATGGGACCGCTACCTATTATTAAAACTGATTTTATACTATTATCTTTTGGCATTATGCTTTTATAATGAGGGTTTTATGATAAAAATTGCGCCCATTTCAGGCATTGCTAAAGTAAATATTTTATATTGATTGCATTTAATTGTTGACAAATAAGCAAGCCCCTAAAAACCAATAAGAAACATGGCAATTACCTCCGAAAATCTATTGACCATAAGTGGATGGCCGGTGAGCTTTACAAAATATGGCTCGGGAAAAGAATTGCTTTTTGCATTTCATGGGTATGGGCAATCAGCGCAGGTTTTTAAATCATTTAAAGAAATAATAGGTAATAAATACACCATCGTTTCCTTCGATTTATTATTTCATGGCGAATTAGCCGGTAAAACCATTCCTTCTGCCTACTTAACCAGAAATAATTTAAAAGAACAAATTCAATATTTCTTAGATGCTCATTCTTGTAAAACATTTTCTGTAATCGGTTATAGCTTAGGAGGTAAATTGGCAATGAACTGTCTTGAAATTTTTCCAGAGAATATTCATAAACTGGTGTTAATGGCACCTGATGGAATTAAGGTTAATCCATTTTACAAATTTGTAACACGCACTTCATTAGGTAAAAGCATTTATCAGTTTACCATTAACAGTCCGGGAATTGTGTTCTTCATTAATAGGCTATCGCATGCACTTGGCTTTATTAATCAAAAAGTATTTCGATTTGTAAACGACAGTTTAGAATCGAAAGATAAAAGGCAAAAAGTATTTGATGCCTGGTTGGTTTACAGTAGAATGTTGCCAGATATAGACAAAATAGCCTCACTCATTAACCAACATAAAATAAATGTGAAACTGTTTTTCGGTCAGTATGATTCTATCATCCACCCAAAAAAAGGAAAGAAGTTGATAAATAAATTAGAAAATAAAAGTGTAGTTGAGGTATTAGATACCGGACATAACTTATTTACTGAGCGCGAAAAAATTGCTCAATATTTATTGCAAGGATAATAGATAGGATTACTTACGGTTAATAGAGTTTTCGTCTGATACCGTTAATTTTTTACGGCCTTTTGCTCTACGAGCTTTAATTACAGCTCTTCCTGCAGCAGATTCCATTCTTTTTCTGAATCCGTGCTTGTTCTTTCTTTTGCGTTGCGAAGGTTGAAATGTTCTTTTCATTGCTATTTGTAGTAAAAGGATTGCAAAGATAATGATTTATGATTCAAATAAAACCCCTAAAAGCAACATTATTAGCATTTGAAATCACCTGCAAGCTACTTATTATCAGCTATTTATGCATTTTTGGCAAATAAACCAGCTTTTTGGTCTCAAAAAATTCTTCAGAATAATATTCACTCAAATTTACTACCTGTGCTTGCTTTTTATAATCCTCTAGCTCATTAGCCAGCTCACCGCCTTTTAGCATTAAAAAGCCATTTTCTAAATCATTAAATCCTTTACTCAATAATTTGTCATTCATCCAATGTGCAATTTGCTCAATGGGAGCTAAAGCTCGGTTTACAACAAAATCATATTTAAAATTCAGATTCTCTACCCTATCATTTATAACTTTTACATTTTTCAATTCTAGTGATTGTACAATATTTCTTACTGCAACCATTTTTTTCTCAATAGAATCTACTAAATGAAATTGCACTTCAGGAAAATATATTGCTAAGGGTAAACCTGGAAATCCTCCACCGGTGCCACCATCTAAAATTTTAGTGCCGTCTTTAAATGAAGTAAATTTTGCAATGGCAAGTGAATGAAGAATATGTCTCTCGTAAAGATTTACAATATCCTTTCTACCAATAAGGTTTACCTTTTCATTCCAATGCAAGTACAACTGTTCGAGCTGAGCAATGTGGTCTGTTTGCTTAATACTTAAATCAGGAAAATACTTTACAATTAACTCAAAACCAGCCATAGATATCCACTTGTTTGAGCCAAAAATAGAAAATAAATAAGAGTGATTGGATTAACCTACCAAACGGTGCTCAGAGTTTTTCATAATTTGATACAAAAACTCTCTTGCTCTAAATAACTGAGCTTTTACAGTACCTAATGGCAAATCTAATTCTTGAGCTATTTCTTCGTATGAAAACTCTTTATAATAGCGAAGCTCAACAAGTCTTTTATAACGTGGTTTTAGTTTATCTACAACATCACGCATCATTTCAACTTTTTGCTTTTTCATCATTACTTCTTCAGGGTCTAATACGTCAGACTCTAAGTCCATTGTAATTTCGTTCCCGTCTTGGTTTTCATATCCTTTATCAATAGAAAATGTTTTCTTCTTTTTCTTTCTAATAAAGTCAATACAATTGTTTGTAGCAATCTTAAACAACCAGGTACTAAATGCATAGTCTGGTGTGTACTGATGTATATTTTTAAAAGCTTTACCAAAAGCTTCAATCGTTAAATCCTCAGCATCATCTCTGTTGTTAACCATTTTTAACAACATAAAATAAATAGAGTCTTTATAACGCTGCATTAATTCTGCGTATGCTTTCTGCTCGCCTTCATCTATTGCTGTTCTAACTAGCTTATAATCTATTAATGCTTTTTCAGATAGGTTTGGATTAACTCTAATCGGCTTATCCGATTTGACGTCTTTCGCTTTCTTTACACTAACCTTTTTTGCTTTAGCCGGAGCTTTTGCTTTGGTTTCTACTTTAGTCTTTTTCTTTTTTGCTGCAGTCGTAGTCATTTCCATATAGTAGTTTTAGTTGTTGCACTTTTTAAAATAATAAAGGGGTAAATGAACACGAGAAGTGGTTCAAGTATTGGGGTAAGAATTATTAAGTCTTTTTCTTTTAATCTGTTCATTATAATTGCAAAGACGATAATATGAGGAATAAGTCTCATGAGATACATTGATACGGATAAGCTTGCGCTAAGGGTTACAAAAAAGCTCAGAATTAACATTGAAATAAAGCCTAAGTAACTGATATTGTATAGATTAAGAATCCACTTCGTTTTGCCATTATATTTGCCAAACGTGCGCAAATGTCTACTTTTTTGCAAAATCCAAGCTTTAAATGTTTTCTCCGGTTTAGAGAAAGTAAATGATTCTGGATTCACTTCTATTGCAGTATTAGATGCACTTGCTACTTCAGAAACAAACAAATCGTCATCACCAGACTTAATGTTTAAATGCGATGCAAAACCATCATTATCTAACCACAATTCTTTTTTGTAAGAAAGATTGCGCCCAACACCCATATAAGGTGTTTTTGCTAATGCCAATGACAAATATTGCGTTGCTACAAACACGGTATCTAAACGAATTAATTTATTCAATATTCCTTCTTCTTTAAGGTAAGCACCATATCCCAAACAAATGGATTTATTTTCATCCAAATGTTGCACCATTTTGCTTATCCAATTTTTACTACTTGGCTTACAATCTGCATCTGTAAACAATAATACCGGATAACTGGCGTTTTTAATCGCTTCGCTTATTGCTTCTTTTTTTGAGCCTGCAGACTCTTTTCTAAGTACAACCTTAAGTTTCTCTACCTCTTTTTCTTTGTTCAATAACCAGTAATTACTTACATCTGTACTTCCGTCATTCACCACAATCACCTCAAACTCTTTGTAATCCTGATTTAATACTCCATCCAAGTTCAGTTTTAAATTTTCATACTCATTTCTGGCTGCTATTATAACGCTAACTGGTCCGCTATAATTTGCATTAGCTAATTGCGTTGGGTACAAAGCAAGTTTACCAAACACAAAAAGTATAAACACAAGTTGTATGATGGTGCATAGCACCAAGGCAATTAAAACAACTAATCCGGCTGTACTCAGCATTAAATGAATGAATTAATTACCGGTGCTCATATCAAACAAATGTAAATGATTAAGAACAGGCCCTTTTTCTATCTTTATCGAGATATTAACGTATGGCTGTTGAAGAACATGAAATTTAACTTATTAGGCACGGATACTAATTCAGAGGCACGTGCAGGAGAATTTTTTACCGCACATGGCAAAGTAGAAACGCCAATTTTTATGCCCGTAGGTACAGCAGCAACGGTAAAAGCCGTGAATCAACAGCAACTGAAAAGCGATGTTCAAGCAGAAATAATTCTTGGTAACACCTATCATTTAAACTTACGTCCGGGCACAGATATAATTAAAGATGCCGGTGGTTTGCATAAATTTATGAATTGGGATTATCCAATACTTACAGATAGTGGTGGATACCAGGTTTTTTCTTTAGCCGAAATAAGGAAAATTACAGAAGAAGGAGTGGCCTTTCAATCTCACATAGATGGTTCTAGAAGGTTCCTCTCTCCAGAAACCTCGGTTGACATTCAAAGAATATTAGGTTCAGATATAATAATGGCGTTTGATGAGTGCACTCCTTACCCTTGCAGTGAAGAGGATGCAGTTAAAAGTTTAAAACTGACTCATAAATGGCTTAAACGAAGTGTTGACCATTTCAATACTACTGAATCTTTATATGGTTTTGACCAAACTATATTTCCCATTGTACAAGGTAGTGTGTATAATAAACTTAGAGTAGAATCGGCACAATTTGTTAGTTCACTAAATTGCCATGGCAATGCAATTGGA
>JABDLV010000190.1 GCA_013001815.1 Bacteroidia bacterium | reverse complement strand
TCTTAACACTTCATCATTAGCATCTAATAATTCAACTGTAGGTTGGCCATTTTGTCCTTCTACATCAATAACAGTTAAACTGTGCAGTTTAAACATTCCCCAAGACCTAAAATCTAATACTATTCTTCCAGTTGACTCTAAATCTGATGGATTGTCTTCATTCATATCATCAGAAATAATTAGAATTTTTCCTAGTTTTCGTTTATTTGCAAAAGGTTCAACCGCACCGGCTGCTCCCAGACCAGGACCACCAAATCTGCGATGAGGACTTCCTAAATCTGCATCAGCAGGGCTTGGATTTGAGCTATCAAATATCATAGCTGCATTTGTACCTTTTGAAAGGTTTGGATTTACTCCATAAACAAAAATAGGAACATCCTTCAGTCCACTATTTGTAAAATGTTTAGTAACAACCTCACCTGCATAAAGCTGAGGCGTTTCGAAATCAACACATTCTACATGACTACTTCGTTGTGACGCGCTCGGGTCACTTGAATATACAAGGTCTTCAGTTATATCATCTTTCTGACAACTCACTATGCTGAAGATTACGAGTAATGTCATTGCTTTTAATAAATTTTTATTTTTTTTCATGACATTTAAAATTAAGGTTAAAAATTTGTCTTAAAAACGAAAGGTACAAAGCAATTAGTTAATCAGCTATGACAATTGTCACAGTAGATGTTAAAGCAGTCAACCAAATTTTTTATATCACAAAAAAAGCCACCCAAACGGGTGACTTTATAACTTGAATGAAGTTTATTTTTTTCGGTTTGCACTAAACACAATTTATATGTTCAGCGTTTTTTAAGTTTCAATACTACTAATACTCTGCTTTTTCGAAGCAAATATTATCAATACCTCCGGAACCCGGTAAAAAAACTACAAGTTTTGTAGCTCCAACTACATTCCCAATATTTCGATCAAAGAATACATTTGCAACACCATTATCTCCGGTGTAAGGAAGTGCAGCTTCCGCAAGTACTCTTCCATCTTTATTTTGTAATTCAACTCTAGGTCTCATTGTAGAGGCATTCAGCTTATTGCTTGATTCCTCAATATCAATCACAGTCATGCTGTGTAATTTAAAGTATCCCCAATCTAAGAAATCAAATACCACTCTGCTTTCCGTTTCAATGTCATTAGGATTAAATGCTTCTAAATCTTCAGAAACAATTAAAATTTTTCCTAGTGGATCTCGGTTTGCGAAGGGCTCAAGTGCTCCACCTTTACCTTGTCCGCTACCACCAAAACGTTCGTTTGGGCTTGCCAAATCATAATCTCCACTAAATTGAAGAGGATTAGTAGAGTTAAAAATCATGGCTGCATTCGTTCCTTTGTAAGATGGATTAACACCATATACTTCAATTGCATTTCCACCATCTGTGGTAAACACTGTGTTTACAATTTGTCCGTAGTGCCAGGATGGAATTTCAAAATCAATGCATTCAATTTTACTATCTCCATCTGATGAAGCAAACCTAAAGTTTGCGTCTTCATTAAAGTTTTCTTTTTGACAACTAATAGTACTTAAGAGTAGGATTAATGTCACTAATGCGAATAAATTTCTATTGTTTTTCATGACATATATTTTTTTCAGGTTAATAAATGTTTTACATAGTAAAGATAAAGAGTAATGGTAGCTTATACTATGACAATTATCACGGCTGACATAAACAGATACAAAAAAACCACCCCTAAGGGTGGTTTTCATTTTAATTTAATGAAGAATACTATTGGCAAGCCGGTACAGACATTCTGCCACTGTTTAATGATTGCAAACCGCCTGTCACAATGCTTGCTGCTCGCTTGTTAGCAGCAGAGATTCTAGTCCAATCTGAGGATTCAAATTTATTCAACCATCTGTCTGCTTCATCAACCGTTGCTTTAATAGCAGTGTTATTGCTTCCATTAGCAATATTCAATTTGGCAAGCAATTGTTGTTGTTCCATTAACGCTAGGCCATTCCCGGCTGCTATTAACTCATCCAATGACTTAATTAAAGTTCTGAACTGATGAGTATTTCTAATTACAGTATTACTTCCATAGTTTACATCTTGACCAAGCAATATTGGTAGGTGTTGAGTAACTAAATCAGGTATTCCTTGACCAAACCCTGAATGTGAATTCCAATAATCTAATGAATAAACACAGCCGGCTACTATAGTAATTTCTTCTACACAAACAGCATCAACTCCGCCAGGACCATTAAGGTCTATTACCATTTTAACTACTGCTTCTTCATAAAATAAACTGGATAAATCCACATTACTTATTCCATTTGCGCCTGTTGTAGCAAATCTTTTTTCTGCAATTAGTCTATCCTGTTTTGCATATAATCGAACCATAGGCGAGCCTAAATTTGCTCCGGTAACTCCAAATGCTTTAAAGCTAAGTGGTTTCACATTTGCTTGAAATCTAGAAAAAATGAAAGTGATTTCACCGTCTGCTCTACTACTTGCATCTGCTACTCTTAAAATTTTGCCCAGTTCTGCATTTCCGGATTCATATACTCTGGCAGCATTTCCTTGAACAGATTCATGTGAACCGGAAACAATTATTTGTTTACCCCCAGGTAATGTAAAAGCCTTCCCTACAGTTGTTCCTGCAGAAAAAGCTTCAAAATCTAAACACTCTACATCGCCAGCCCTGGCAGATGCCGCAATATCATCTTGATATAAACTTGCATTATCCTGCGGAGAAAATGCGGTATCATTTACGTCTTCTTTTTGACAACTAACTATACTAAATAGTACGAATAATGCCATTGATGCGAATAAATTATTTGAATTTTTCATGACATTTATTTTTTAGGTTAACAATTCGTTTTAAAAATAAAAGGAATGCACACTCATTTAACTATGCACTGACAAAAATCAGTTATCAACAAATAATTTCAGTGTAAATAATAATTTAAGTTGGTAACATAAAATTTGCAGTGCATAAATTTGCACTGCACTGAATAGTATTCATAAAAAAAGAGCCACCCTTTCGGATAGCTCTTTTTAGAATTAATTTATAAAATTAATCTTTTGATTATTTTATTACTGCTGTTGACATTTTGGAACTCCAAGGTTACCATCATTATATTCACCTAGTAAATTGGCTATTCCTCTAGCTTCTCTTTTGGTTAAATCATCCAATCTTTCCCAATCTCCTAAGTCAAGTTTATCTACCCATACGTCTGCAATTGAAGCAATAGCACTAATTGATGAGGCATCTGCATCATTAGCTATGTTTAATTTAACAAGCAATAATTCGTATTGCAATTCTGCCAAACCATTGCCATTGGTTCTAGCTATTTCTAAATCATCAACTCTATCTCTAAACGAGGTAGGTGTTCCTAATGCATAGGAATATGAATTTACAGCAACACCATTACCCATTGTTATGGGTAGCATATCTATAAATGCTGGGTCTGAAGAAAATGTATACCAGTGAGTCATGGTTTGTACACATGATTGTGGAGTTGGTAAACCTACTTCAACTAAGCAAATATCATCAATACCACCTACACCATTAAAAACAACATCCATTCTTTCAATAGCTTCTCCCCTTGGGTTAAGTCTGGTTAAATCAATTGCAGTAGATTGACCTATTGGTGTAACAGGTAAACGCTCCCTTCCAAGAAAACCGGAAGCTGTGTATAATGCAACATAAGGATGCGAATTAAAGGCTTTAATACCGGTAACAGAAATACTTGAAACGTATATAGCAGGACCACTTCCTAAATCAAATGTTAATGAGCCGGCTTCAGGAACAGTTTCTCCTTGCGAAAATGGAGGCTCTGCAATACCTAAATATTTTTCACCTGAGGCATATGAAAATACCATAGCTGCATTTAAGGATGGATTAACTGAATGTGTTCCTTTTACATTAACTTCTATAGTTTCATTAGAAGTAAGAACCGTAGATGCTGCATAACCTTCACCATATTGTTCAAAATTTATGCAATTACCATCTGTTTCAGGGGCGTCAAAATTAGATGAATTAGCATCAAAGGCTAATCTTTCAGTAACATTCTCATTAGAGAAAGTGTAATCATTTAAGTCTTCTTTTTGACAACTAACAATACTTAAAAGTACAATCATTGTCATTGTTGCGATAATGTTTTTTGAGTTTTTCATGACAATTTATTTTATAGGTTAATTATTAATTATTTTTTCGTTTTAGACTTGAAAGGTATGTCAGTTCTAAAAATCTCAAAATGATAATTGTCATTTTCAATTATTACACTGATTTTTTTAATATAAATTAGAAAGTACTCAGTGCAAAATTACCCTGTTTAGGGTATGCAATAAAAAGCACATTTTTAACTGTATCAACTATGTGATCATTTTATTCTGCACTCACTGTTTCAAATTGTACCTAGTATTGGGTATATGTTATTCATAAAAAAACGCCACATCTTGTATGATGTGGCGTTTAAGTTTAATTGCTTCTACTTTTAGGGACAATGAGGAACACCCATCAATCCATTGTTGTATTTATCAAATTTACGTTTCCACTTTAATACTTGTTTCTTCATTGCTTTACTTAATGAATTCCAGTCATTCCAATCATTGTTAGCAAGAAATGCGTCTGCATCTGCAATGTACCCTGCTACAGGTGCACCATCTGCACCATCTGCTATACTTAGTTTTGTAGCTAGTAACTGCGCGTACAATTTGGTTATACCATTTTTATTATTTCCATATGTTTTCATTTTTAAAACATCCCTAGCTATAAATCTATCTGTTACAGCTAAACTTTTTGCTCCGCCATTGGTACCTAACCATATTGGTAGCAATGGAGTAACTACATCAGCTTGAGGGCCAAAACCTGCATGATTCTTCCAATATCCAATAGTATGGGTACAACCAGTGGGTGGTGAAGCTTTTTCAATGCAAAGATCATCAATAGCTCCAGAACCACCTAAATGAACATGCACTGAATCTACATTTGAAGTGGAATTAAGCAAATTGACAGTCATTATGCCACCATTACCTGTAGTAGGCAATGTATCAACTCCTAACCAAGTACCTGTAGCATCAAAATATTCAATATAAGGAGTTTTCTCAGCACCTTCCACATCAATTATGGTAACACTGTGAACGGTAACGGGGCCACATGCACCAAATGAGAATTGAAATTCTCCTGCACCATCTAAATCATCTGGATCTGACCCATCTAAGTCTTCAGAAATAATTAGTATATTATTCTGGGTTGCGGTAGCTAAATCCGGATCATTCCCAGTTGGATTATTGGAATCAAATATCATAGCAGCATTAGCCCCAGCGAATAGAGGGTTGACTCCATTAACCATGATTGGTCCGGTACCCAAATTGGTGAAAACCTGATTTGGAATGTCCCCTGCATTCCAAGGTGGAGTGTCAAAGTCAATACATTCTATAGCTCCAATTCTTTGAGTTGAATCTGGAATTACTTCCATTTCATCTTTTTGGCAACTCACAATACTAAAAAGCACAGTGAAAATTGCTAACATTAAAAAATTCAGTCTTTTTTTCATAATTATTAGATTTTTGGGTTAATGATTATTATTGTTAAAAGTATTTAGAAACATCTTTTTATAAAATGATTTGCATCACTTAAATCCTATAAGTACGGCAGTTTCCATTAGTTGACATAATCTAAATTTAGTGCTATTTATTAACTAAGCAAAAAATAAAATACTTGTAGTAAAGTAAACTGCAAGAAATATTGCAATCAATACAATTCTGAGGATTTTCATTTCAAAAAGGGTTTAAAAAAAGCCTAAAAAATCAAGGCTACCCTTACAGGTGGCTTTCTATACTACCAAGGTAGGCTATTTTAGCACTTGATGCATCTTGAATTTCAAATTCATCAAATTTCCAATTAAAACCCTTAGTCACCATACCCAGTTTTGTGTATGCTACATTGGATTTCTTTAGTTCATTGATGAATGATTCTTCATCCTTCTTTTTCATACTCACCACGACCCTACTTTGAGATTCGCCAAACCAAAATGCATCTTTTCTAATTTTTCCATCAGATTGCACTTCAAATCCCAGTTCATTTGGCATGGCGCATTCTGAGAGTGTAATAAACAAGCCGCCATCAGAAACATCATGCGCTGATTGAATTAAATTTGAATTAATTAATTCTCTTATTGTATTCTGAACATTTAATTCTTCATCTAAATCCAGATAAGGCGCTGGCGAATGTTTTACTCCCTGAACACTATGCAGGTACTCTGATGAATTTATATCATCTCGAGAAGTACCAATTAAATAAATGACATCTCCATCATTTTTAAAATCAAGCGTCATTATTTTGCTTTTATCCTCTAACAATCCAAGCATACCGATAGTAGGTGTTGGATAAACAGGAACTTCCTTACCTTCAATCATACTCTGATTATAAAAACTTACGTTTCCACCGGTAACCGGGGTATTAAATTTTTTGCAGGCATCTCCCATTCCTTGTATAGCATTTACAAATTGCCAATACACTTCAGGATTATATGGATTTCCAAAATTTAAACAGTTTGTTATGGCAGAAGGGTTTCCACCAGAACAAGTAATATTTCTTGCAGCTTCAGCAACCGCTATTGATGCTCCCTGTTTAGGATCAGAATAAACGTACCTGGCATTGCAATCAACTGTTAAAACAATAGCTTTATCAGATTCTTTAATATTTACAACAGCAGCATCACTTGGTTTATTTGTAATCATATTTTTTGTGCCAACCATTGAATCATACTGTTGATATACCCAACGCTTAGAAGCTATATTATGATGTGTCAATAATTTTAAAGCAACTTTTTCTAAATCTTCAGGAACATCAATTGTGGTAATATCAAAAGATTTAGTTTTTGCAATGTAGGCCGGCTCAGTATACTCTCTATCATAAACAGGCGCACCTCCACCTAGAACCAAATCATCGGCCGGTACTTCTGCTATCAACTCCCCATTCATATGAAAATACAACTTATCATCATCTATTACTTCTCCTATTTGTTCGCAATGTATGTCCCACTTTTCAAATATTTTATTTACTTCTTCTTCTCGTCCTTTTTTAACTACAACTAACATTCTTTCTTGCGATTCAGAAAGTAGAATTTCCCAAGACTTCATATTTTCTTGACGAGTAGGAACTTTATCCAAGTGAATAATCATTCCACTTTTGCCTTTAGCACTCATTTCAGAGGTACTGCAAATAATACCTGCTGCGCCCATATCTTGCATACCAATGATTGCATCAGTTTCGGCCAATTCAAGTGTGGCTTCCAAAAGCAATTTCTCCTGAAATGGATCACCCACCTGAACTGATGGCAAATCATTTTCAGAATCTTCAGTTAAATCACCTGATGCAAATGTTGCCCCGTGTATCCCATCTTTTCCGGTATCAGCACCAACAATAAATACAGGGTTTCCAGCACCATATGAAATAGCAGAAATTGTTTTATCTGTTTCAACAATTCCGGCACTCATTGCATTCACTAAAATGTTTACGTGATAGCATTCTTCAAAGTAAACTTCACCGCCAACTGTTGGAACACCAAATGAATTTCCATAGTCACCAATCCCTTTCACAACCCCTTTCATTAAATGCTGTGTTCTTTTACTTTCTAATTTTCCGAATCGAAGTGAATTTAATTGAGCAATTGGCCTTGCTCCCATGGTGAAAATATCTCTGTTTATACCTCCAACTCCTGTAGCTGCTCCTTGATAAGGTTCTAATGCAGAAGGGTGGTTATGCGATTCAATTTTAAATGCACATGCTAACCCATTTCCAATATCAACCAATCCTGCATTTTCTTCTCCGGCTTCTGCCAACAAATGAGAACCCTCTTTAGGCAAAGTCTTTAACCACTTAATAGAGTTTTTATAAGAGCAATGCTCGGACCACATCACGGAAAAAATACTCAACTCAGTAAAGTTGGGTGTTCTTCCTAATATTCTTTTAATATCTTGAAATTCTTCAGGTAATAGACCTAGTTCTTTCGCAGTTTCTTCCGTAATAGCAGGCAATTCAGCAATTTGGTTCATAAGAGGGCATAAAAAATGTTAGTCAATAATTTCGTAAAATTACACAATTATATCAGTCGCCAAATAGTTAAAATACTTATCCAAAAAAACCCATAAACGCTTATGTTTTCATCTTTTGGGGAGATTCTATTGAGTCTCGTTTACATAAGTATCCTAATGCTTATTATTAAGAGGTCTGGCTTTTTTTCAGATTCTGAAATTCCAAAATCTATCTTTTACTTGGGATTTGCTTTAAAGCTCTTGGCCGGCTTTGCCCTTACATGGATTTACACCTATTATTATACTGACCGATTAGCTGCTGATATCTATAAGTATTTTGATGACAGCAAAATCATGTTCGATGCCCTTCGTACAAATCCTGCTCACTTTTTTGCTATGCTTACTGGTATAAATGAGAATACGGATGCGATTGGGGTGTATTACGACACCATGCTCAATTGGCACAAGTTAGACTTGGTTTACAATGACAATCACTTATTAATAAGAACCAATACGGTGCTCCGATTTTTTTCTTTAGGCTATTTTGCTGTTCATACCATTGCATTGTCATTTATCTCATTTAGTGGATTGGTTGCACTTTTTCACTTGTTTAAGAAAAAATTGAATTGCACTAATTACCTCACCTTCTTCTTATTATTACTTATGCCTTCACTTCTTTTTTGGACTTCCGGAACGCTGAAGGATGGCTTACTACTAGGTTTATTCGGGTTATTCATTTATCAATTTGACGGTATACTAAATAAGGGAATTAGTATTAGCCGAATAATTTTATTGACAATCACTTTCTTTTTTCTTATTCAAATAAAAGTGTATGTATTTATGATTGCATTGCCTGGTATAGGGTTATGGCTTTTATTAAAAAACAAAGAATTTTCGTTTATCAAATCGGCATTCATATGGTTTGGAACTTATATTCTTTTTGTTGTTGCATTAGGAAATCTCCACCATTTATTTCCTCAATATAATTTCAATCAGCAAATTGCCTTAAAACAATACCATTTTAAAAGACTGGCAATAGAACGGGAATCGGGAAGTTATATTGAAATTAAAAAAGTAGAGCCAACATTAAATGGTGTTATTAAAAATTCACCAGGTGCATTTTTTACAGTTCTTGCGAGGCCATATCTATTTGAATCTATGTCTCCGCTAATTCTCTTGGCATCACTTGAAAATACTTTCATCATTCTTTCAATATTAGTCAGTTTGATGTTTCTACATCTAAACAAACTAAAAAAACCGGACAAGCTTTATGTGTTTTCCATTGTGTTCCTAATTGGAATTTTTGTTTTGATTGGATTGGTTACACCGGTAATGGGCGCTATTGTTAGATACAAGACTATAGCATTGCCATTTTTAATATTTATTACTTTGTATCAAATAAACTGGAATGCAAATCCAATCTTAAGAAAACTACTTAAAACATAATGTTAATGAATATAAAAGGCATCATAATACTATTCTTTTTAAGTATTGCATCTATGTATTGCTGTGCACAAACTGAAGTAGATTCACTGACTTCAACAAACATTGAAGCGGCAATAGAAAGTGCAGATGGAGCCTCATTTGTTGATGGGAAATTAATCGTAACTAATAATGGTGAAACAAAAACATTGCCTGGTTGGGTAACTGTACTTCCACCACTTATTGCCATCCTCATGGCATTCTTATTTAAGGAAGTGATTTCATCTCTGTTTGTTGGAATATTAAGCGGTGCATTTGTATTAAATGGCTTATCGTTTTCAAATTTCTTTAAATCACTGTTTGCCGTTTTTGACACCTATATATTAAATGCAATTAATGATTCATCACATGTATCAGTTATAATATTCTCATTGCTTATTGGTGGTATTGTGGCAATCATCAGTAGAAATGGCGGAATGAAAGGAATAGTGAATATACTCACACCTTACGCTAACAACTCAGTTAGAGGACAACTGATTACCTGGTTTATGGGCTTGCTCATATTTTTTGATGATTATGCTAATACCCTTGTTGTAGGAAACACATTAAGACCCGTTACAGACAAACTAAATATATCGAGAGAAAAACTCTCCTACATCGTTGACTCCACAGCTGCACCTATAGCTGCAGTTGCATTTATTACTACATGGATTGGCGCAGAATTAGGCTTTATTGATCAGGCATTAGATATAATTAATAAGGATACCACCAATGCTTCAATTAACTTAACTCCATACAGTGTCTTTCTCAAATCACTTAGTTATTCATTCTACCCTTTGCTTACTATTTGCTTTATTTTAATGGTAATACTTTTGAAAAGAGATTTTGGTCCAATGTACAAAGCAGAAAACCGCGCGAGAACAACGGGCCAAGTCTTAGAAAATGCAACAGAACGTGGTCATACGGAAGTGGATGATGCATTGAAAGCACTAAATCCCGTAAAAAATTCAGGAGAGAAATCATGGAATGCCACATTGCCAATTATAACATTAATTGGAACTGTAATAGCTGCATTGTTTATTACCGGAAGTGACGAAAGTATTTGGGCGGATGAATCATTATCATTTAGCAGAAAACTTTCTACTATAATTGGTAATGCAGATTCTTATGTAGCATTAATTTGGGGTTCAGCAGCCGGGGTAATGGTTGCTGTATTGTTAACGGTTACTCAAAAAATAATGAAGATTAGTGCCGTGTTTGAAACTTTACTGGATGGTTTTAAAACAATGATTCCTGCAATTACCATTTTAATATTAGCATGGTCTATAGGTAATCTAACCGGTGACTTAAATACTGCAGATTATTTAGCCGCTGTATTTACAGATAAAATTAGTCCTTATTGGTTTGCAGAAATTACTTTTATTCTAGCAGCCATTACCGCTTTTAGTACAGGAACAAGCTGGGGAACCATGACTATACTATACCCTCTGGTACTTCCACTTTGCTGGAATGTTTGTACAGCTGCGGGCATTCCGGTTGAAGACATGCAAAATATTTTCTTTAATACCGTATCTGTAGTTCTTGCAGGAGCTGTTTTTGGCGACCATTGTTCTCCCCTTTCCGATACAACAATACTAAGTTCAATGGCTACCTCTACCCCTCACATGGATCACGTAAAAACACAAATTCCGTATGCAATCGTTGTGGCAGTAGTAAGTGTATTCATTTGTTCCAAAATGTCAGGAGCAGGAATTCCGGCAATTTTTAATTTTTTAACCGGATTAATTGTTCTTTTTCTAATTATTCGCTTCTTTGGTAAGAAATTAGAAAACACTTAATTACCTTAAATATGCCTACTGCATTTATTACCGGTGCAACTGCCGGTTTCGGACAAGAAATTGCAATCATTTTTGCTGAACACGGATATAACGTGATTATTAATGGTAGACGAAAAGATCGTTTAGAAAATCTAAAATCACAACTCGAAGAAAATTATGGAATTCAAGCTTTAACCTTGCCATTTGATGTACGGATTAAAGATGATGTGTTTAATGCAATCAATAATTTACCCAATGATTGGAAAAACATTGATGTCCTAATTAACAATGCAGGCTTAGCTTTGGGATTAAGCTCTGTACAATCTGGCAATACTGATGACTGGGATGTAATGCTGGATACCAATGTTAAAGGGTTGCTATATGTATCAAGAGCTGTTGCACCTATAATGGTCAATCAAAAAAATGGTCATATAATAAATATTGGTTCAATTGCCGGTAAACAAACATATCACCGCGGTAATGTTTACAGCGCCACAAAATATGCAGTTGATGCACTTACAAAGGCCATGCGCATTGACATGTTACCTTATCAAGTAAAAGTGAGTGCCGTAAATCCCGGTGCAGCAGAAACAGAATTTAGTGAAGTGCGATTTAAAGGAGATAAGGACAAAGCAAAATCTGTTTATGAAGGGTATACTCCATTAAAGGCCCGAGATGTTGCGGAGGTCGTCTATTTTGTAGCGACAAGACCTGCAAACGTAGTAATCAATGATGTTGTAATCACTCCGCTGGCTCAAGCAAGCTCAGCTTATTTATATAGAAAAACCGAAAAATAATGATGAAATATTTTGTAATCATGATAAGCACTTTCCTAATGCTATCATGCAATCAACAGCGCAATAAAGTTGACGTTTTATTTATAAACGGAATTGTTCAAACAGCAAATTCAGACATGGAAGTGGTTGAGGCATTTGCAGTGAGCGATGGAAAAATTGTTGCATATGGAAGCAATGAGCAACTGAATATGTTTGATGCTAAAGAAGTAATAGATTTAGAAAATAAATATGTGTACCCGGGTTTTTACGATGCGCACTGTCATTTTTTAGGATATGGGTTAGATTTAAAAAAAATCAATTTAACCGGAACTCAATCATATGAGGAAATATTAGAACTATTAAAACAAAACTCAAACAAAAGAACCGGTGGTTGGATTTTTGGAAGAGGCTGGGATCAAAATGATTGGGAGGTACAAGAATATCCAACTAATAAGGAAATAAATGAGTTGTTTCCGGATGTACCTGTTTATCTTTTAAGAATTGATGGTCATGCAGCCATTGTTAATGATCACTTATTAAATCTGGCAGGTCTTACTGCTGAATCAAAAATAGAAGGCGGTGAATTATTACTAAAAGACGGGCGGTTAACCGGTGTAGTCATTGACAATGTTTTAGACTCAATTATTACTTTGTTACCCGAATATTCCGTTGGAGAAAAAACGGAGGCATTAATTAGCGCACAAAAGAATTGCTTTGAAGTAGGGCTCACCACCGTTGCTGATGCCGGCATTGATGCTGATGATGTAGAATTGATTCAAGAACTGCAGCAAAATGAAGAATTGAACATGAATATATATGCCATGATTTCATATTCGGAAGAAAATGCAGAGTATTATAGAAAGAAAGGAAAAATACAAACAGATAACTTAACTGTTAGGTCGTTTAAAATTTATTCTGATGGTGCACTTGGTTCAAGAGGAGCATGCCTACTCAAAGAATATAGTGATAAAAAGAACCACAAGGGGTTTTTGTTAAACTTACCTTATAAGCTTGAGGAAGCAGCAACAGTTGCTAACGAAATTGATTTTCAAATTAACACGCATGCAATTGGCGATTCAGCAGCTAGAACCATGCTTGATATTTACAGTAAATTTTTACCCGAAAAAAATGACAAGCGATGGCGCATTGAGCATTCGCAAGTAGTTAACGCAAAGGATTTCAAAAAATATAAGGAGTATAAAATCATTCCTTCCGTTCAGCCAACGCATGCTACATCAGATATGTATTGGGCTGAAGAAAGAGTTGGAGCTGAAAGAATGAAGGGTGCATATGCTTACCAAACCTTATTGCAGCAAAATAATATTATAGCTAACGGAAGTGATTTTCCCGTTGAAGATATTAATCCACTTTACGGTTTTTATGCTGCTGTGAGCAGAAAAGATCTAAAAGGATATCCTCAAAAAGGATTTCAAAAAGAAGAAGCTTTAACTAGAGAACAAGCACTTAAAGCTATGACCATTTGGGCAGCTTATTCTTGTTTTGAAGATGAATATAAAGGCAGCCTAGAGCAAAGCAAGTTTGCAGATTTTGTTGTATTAGACGTGGACCTTTTAAATTGTAAGGAGGAAGATATTCCCAGTATTAAGATTAACAGCACTTACGTTAAAGGCAAAAAAGTTTATTAAAAAACATATCAAAATATTTCGCATAAAAAAAACGGCCTGCAGAACGCAAGGCCGTTTTTAAATCTAGTGATTTTGGTTGATACTAGTATCCAGCAACACCTAAGGCACTCATTGTTTCAATGTTTAAGTTACCTACAGGCAGTTTGTTATCAGTTTGGAATTTTCTTAATGCAGCTTTTGTGTCTACACCCATTATGTTATCTAATCCGTGAGGACCAACATCATAACCTTTAGCTTCTAAAGCAGCTTGTACCGCTCTTATTAATTTAGGAGTGATTTGCTGAGCACATACAACTTCTTTCCAGCCAGACCATCCACCTTTGTTTACTAAAACAGTTTTAGTAACGTCTCTATATTCAGCAGGAATTTCAATTTCTCTTGTTGCAGCAGGAGTTTTAAGAACTCTTTTAGATACTGTTTTGTATACAGCAGGAACTTCAACTGTACGAGTTGCAGCAGGAGTTTTTAATGCTTTTCTAGATACTGTTTTGTATTTAGCAGGTATATCAACTGTGTTTGAAGTTGCAGGAGTTTTTAAAACTCTTTTTGAAACAGTTTTAGTTTTTTCAGGTACATCAACTAAACACATAACTCTACAATCATCCGGGTTAGCAGATAAACAGTTAGGGTCAGCTTTACCTTTTACCCACTTTGTAGTGGCAGGAGCAATAACAATAGTTTCTGTAACAGTTTCATAAACTGCAGGTACAGAAACAATACGAGTAGAAGCATCAGTATCAACTACTTCTTCAGTTACTGTTTCATAAACTGCAGGGATAACTTCAATTCTAGTTGAAGCTTCTTTAGCAATAACTTGCTCAGTTATTGTTTCATAAACTGCAGGAATAGATTCAATTCTTTTGGAAGCAGCTTTTGTTTGAACGGTAACTGTTTCAGTTTTATATTCATCTACAGCAACACATTTTGCATAACATTTACCCGGCTCAGCATTTGGCGGCAAATCTTGTGCATTAACTAATACAACAGGCAACATCAAAGCACCTGTTAAGATTAATGATTTAATAGAGTTAAATTTTGTCATGGGAAAATTGGTTTTGGTTTAGAAAATTAGTTTAAGTTTATATTATATTTTTAAAATTATATTCTTGGTTTTATAGCTTACTCACAATTAATGCTCTCATGTAATCAATATCACCGAACAATCTGATTCAAACACCGTGCCATAACCAGTCACAGCTTGGCTAAATGCCTGGAAGCAAATATGCTAATATTTAATGAATTAAAAATGAACAACATAGCCTATAATCTTGTTTTTACTTTCTTCCAAGGCTTAATATGCCAATCTACATTTCCGGTACATATATGATTCTTTTCTGCATCAAAAACCTCCACTGTTAGCGGAACTACAGCAGAATCCTCTTTTTCTAAATTAGCCTCAAGCCTACTAAAAAGTTTTTCCTTATCTATTTCAAATGTAGCAAATACATCTTGCTTTGCCTGATAAAAATAATCCATTTTTATGCTCTTCATTATAAGCCTGTAATCCTTTGGACTTAAGAATCTTAGCATGCTTAAACCCGTTATATACTCACTCAAAGTTGCTAACGCACAAGCATGAATGCCCTTTATGTGGTTAAAATTCTTCTTTCTATAAGGAAGTCTAATTTTGATAGAATTGTCTCTAATAGCTACAATATCAATCTTATGGGGTTTGTTAAATGGTACTACCCGCCACATTATTCTATTCAACAACCAGAGCCTAAATGCCGATTTTGATGCTTTATTTAATTCTTGTCCTAAATCCATTGTTATACAAATTGCAAATCCAGAGTCTGCTTTCCGGCATCCATTTCAAAAACTAATTGATTAATTATTTCTTCGGTGCTTTTTATTTCATCAATTAATTCTACTGATTGACCTGCGCACCAAAGTGTTTTATAAGTACCAGGCTTTAATGCTTGTTCAAACTTCTTCATTCCTCTTAATTGCACAAGCATTTTAAAATATTTCTTTGTAGTAGAATTATTAGAAAGCAAACGCTCAAACCAATTTTGTTTGTAACCTACTTTTTTGGCATAAGGTGTATTGATTATGGTACATGGTGTGCCCGAAATTTTATCTGTCAATACAATATCTTTCATGTCATATTCTACAATTGCATTTTTGTAATCATCACTCACTGTTGCTTCGGTACTTGCAATGAATCTTGTGCCAATACTGCATCCTGCTCCACCTAACGACAGCATGGAAAGAATGCTTGAGCCATGAGCAATACCACCTGCCGCAATTATTGGCTTATTTGGAAAGTTCTTTTTTAAACTTGGAATTAAGACACTTAATGGGTAAGGACCGGCATGTCCTCCTGCACCTTGCCCAACTGCAATAAATCCATCGCAACCAACCGAATCTGCTTTTTTTGCATGCTCTACATTGGTTACATCAGAATAAACTTTTGCGCCATACGTTTTTGCTTGCTCAATTACTTGCTTTGGATTACCTAAAGAGGTAATGTAAAACGGAACTTTGTATTTAACACACAGCTTTAAATGCGATTCAACTTTTGGGTTGCTTTTTTGGACAATGATGTTAACCCCGTAACTACCTTTAAATTGTGGATTGGCCTCTTTAAATTCTTGTAAATTTTTAAGCACTTTTTCCAGCTCTTCATTTTTCCTATAATTCAGTGTTGGAAACGTGCCCATTATTCCACATCTAATGGCCTCTTTCACCATATTCTCATTACTAACCAAAAACATTGGTGCCATAATAATGGGGTAATTCAAGCCAAAAGCACTCGTAAAGGGGTTATTGATATTGGACATAATCTATATTTCGAAATTAGGTGCAAAATAGCTTAATTTGTTCATACCCATTTTTCATTTTATACGTATTAACAAAGAAAAAAACGATGGAAGTAACCAGAATTTTTGATCTATTAGATCACCAGGCAAAAAATCACCCAAAACAAGATGCGCTGTGCGGAAAGGAAAATGGAGAATGGAAGAAAAATAGTACTGCAGATTTTGTTGAACAATCGGGCAATTTTGCAAGAGGATTAGTTGCTCTTGGAATTTTACCCGGAGATAAAATTGGAACCATTAGCAATAACAGACCTGAATGGAATTTTGCTGATATGGGAATGCTGCAAACCGGTGTTATTCATGTGCCAATTTACCCAACCATCTCTGAACATGACTTTGAATTCATCATAAAAGATGCAGAACTCAAAATTTTATTGATATCCGATAAAGATTTATTTGAAAAAGTATCCCGGATTTGTAAAAGCATTAATTCAAGCGCACAACTTTATACCTTTAACAAAGTAGATGGTGCAAATCATTGGTCTGAAATTATAGACAAAGGAAAAAATGATGAATTAACATCCAAAGTAGATCAGATTAAAGACGGCATTAAACCAACTGATTTAGCAACCATATTATACACTTCCGGCACAACCGGTAATCCAAAAGGAGTTATGCTTAGTCACCATAACTTGGTAAGTAATTTTCTTTCGGTTCGCAATTCAACTCCTGTAGATGCTACTTGCAAAGCAGTTAGCTTCTTGCCACTAAATCATGTGTATGAAAGAATGCTGACATATTTATATATGTACCTAGGTGTTTCTATCTATTATGCTGAAAGCATTGAAACAATTGGTGACAATATTAGGGAAGTTAAACCAGAAGTATTTTCAGCAGTACCAAGATTACTAGAAAAAGTGTTTGATAAAATTATGGCCAAAGGTGAAGAACTTACCGGAATTAAAAGAAAGCTTTTCTTCTGGGCTGTGAACCTTGGATTGGAGTATGAATACAATAGAGAAAATGGAGCATACTATGAGTTTATGCTTGGCATCGCAAACAAAATAATTTTCAGCAAATGGAGAGAAGCTCTAGGTGGAAATGTAAAAGCAATTGTTTCAGGTGGTGCTGCACTGAACCCAAAGCTTGCCAGGGTATTTTGGGCGGCTAGAATTCCGGTGTTAGAAGGCTATGGGTTAACTGAATCTTCTCCGGTTTTAGCTGTGAATAATATTGTAACGAATGAAATGCACTTTGGTACTGTTGGTACCGTTATAGATGGTGTGGAAATTAAAATTGCAGAAGACGGAGAAATACTAGCTAAGGGTCCGAACCTTATGATGGGCTATTACAAAAGAGATGACGCTACCAAAGAGGTGATTGATGCTGACGGCTGGCTACATACGGGAGACATAGGAGAATTTGTTCAAGGAAAATACTTAAAACTAACAGACCGTAAAAAAGAAATATTTAAAACTTCAGGCGGAAAATACATTGCACCTCAATTAATAGAAAACCAGCTAAAAGAATCATCTTTTATTGAACAAGTTATGGTTGTAGGTGAAAATCAAAAATATGCAGCCGCTCTTATCGTTCCCTCTTTTATTAACCTTGAGGCATGGTGTGAAAAATATCACATCAGTACTTCTAACGTAGAAAAAATGTTAAGTGAAAAAGCTGTGATAGACTTATATAAATTGGAAGTAGATAAAATTAATAGCGGTTTAGGAAAATTTGAAACCATAAAAAAGTTCGCATTGTGTGATTCAGAATGGACCATTGATAATGGAGAACTTACTCCAAAATTAAGTTTAAAAAGACGAGTGATACACCAAAAATACAATGATAAAATCTCAGGACTTTTTACTGAATCAACGTTAGGTACGGCTTAGTATTTTTTGAATGAAATTAAAAACCGTAAACCATATACAACTAGAAATTGTTACTGTTATTGACACGCCTTCTCATTTAGAGAAGGAAGAAATAGCAAGCTTTATTTTTAACAACCAAAAAGAAATAAAAGAAAGCAAAGAAGATGTATTTAGATGTATTGAGTTTGCCTTTGGCCAATTTAAACATAGTGGTGGTTTTGTAGTATTGGCAAGGGATACACAAAAAATGAATAATCCGGTTGTTGGCTGTGCAGTGGTAAACCAAACTACAATGGTTGGCTATGTTTCAGAAAATATTTTAGTGTATTTAACCACTCACGGAGATTATAAAGAGCGAGAAATTAATAAATCGCTTTTAGAACAAACATTGCATTTTGCCAAAGGGAATATTGACGTCCTGGTAAATTTAAATAATGAAAATAAAAGCCTATTAAGTGAATATGGATTTACCCACAGCTATCACTTATATAGAATAAACAGAAATTAAACTGAATGAGAAGAATTAAAAAAGTTGCAATACTGGGATCTGGAATTATGGGTTCACGAATTGCATGCCACTTTGCCAACATTGGAGTACAGGTTTTATTATTAGATATAGTTCCTAGAGAACTTAGTGATGTGGAATCAAAAAAAGGACTTACGCTGGATGATAAAGTTGTAAGAAACAGAATTGTTAATGATGCACTAAAAATTGCTTTAAAAACAAATCCTTCTCCGGTATATCATAAATCTGTTGCAAATAAAATTGAAACCGGAAACTTGACGGATGACTTGAGCAAAATTTCTGATTGCGATTGGGTCCTTGAAGCCGTAATTGAAAATTTAAAAATTAAAAATCAGGTTTTTGAAGAAGTCGAGAAAAATAGAAAACAAGGAACCATTGTATCCACCAATACTTCCGGAATTCCCATAAATCATATTGCTGCAGAAAGAAGCGATGATTTTAAAAAGAATTTCATCGGAACGCACTTTTTTAATCCTCCACGCTATTTAAGGCTCTTAGAAATTATTCCTACGCCAGATACAGATGCTGATCTGGTAGATTTCTTGATGGAATACGGTGATTTATATCTTGGAAAAAGCACAGTGCTGTGCAAAGACACTCCTGCCTTTATTGCTAACCGAATAGGCGTATTTAGTATTATGTCTCTGTTTCACACTGTGGCTGAAATGGGATTAACAGTTGAAGAAGTAGACAAACTAACCGGACCCGTTCTTGGACGACCTAAATCCGCAACTTTTAGAACATGTGATGTAGTTGGATTAGACACCTTAGTTAAGGTTGCAAATGGAGTTTATGAAAATTGCCAGAATGATGAACAAAGAGATCTGTTTAAATTACCGGATTACATCAACCAAATGGTTGAGAAAAACATGCTGGGTGCAAAAACTAAAAAAGGCTTTTATCAAAAAGTCAAAGACGAAAAAGGCAAAAGCATCATTCAAGCACTGAATTTAAAAACACTTGAATATGCACCAAGTCAAAAAGCAAAATTTGCTACGCTTGAAGCAACAAAAAGTATTGATGGTTTAAAAGAAAGAATGCCGGTATTACTTGGCGGAAAAGACAAAGCTGGAGAGTTTTATAGAAAATCGTTTTACCAATTATTTAGTTATGTAAGTCATCGTTTGCCAGAAATAGCAGATGACCTATACAATGTAGATGCCGCAATGGAAGCCGGATTTGGCTGGGAACTGCCGGTATTTGAAGCCTGGGACGCACTGGGAGTGAAGGAAACGGTTGATGCAATGAAAGAGCATGGATTTGAAGCCGCACCATGGGTGAACGATATGCTTAGTAATAATTGTGACTCTTTTTATAGTGTTGAAAACGGAATCAAAAACTATTACGACATCAACGCTAAAAAATATAAAAACATACCCGGTGCAGATAAATATATCGCACTAGATAATTTAAGAAACAACAAAACAGTTTGGACAAATGGAGGGTGTAATGTAATTGACTTGGGTGATGGAATTTTGAATGTTGAATTCAATACTAAGATGAATTCCATTGGCAGTGAAATCATACAAGGGGTTCATAAAGCAATTGATTTAGCCGAAAAAGATTATCGTGGTGTTGTTATTGCAAACAATGCTTCAAATTTTTCAGTGGGTGCAAACTTGGGTATGATATTTATGCTTGCCATAGAACAAGAGTATGATGAAATTGATATGGCTGTTCGCATGTTTCAAAATGTAAACATGAGAATTCGATACTCTTCTGTTCCGGTTGTTGTTGCGCCACATAATATGGCATTAGGGGGCGGCTGCGAAATGGCAATGCATGCAGACAAAATAAAAGCGAGCGCAGAAACGTATATGGGCTTAGTTGAATTTGGTGTTGGCCTTATTCCGGGCGGTGGCGGAACCAAAGAATTTGCCCTTAGGCTTTCTGAAGAATATAGCGATGGGGATATGATTCTAAATGACCTCAAAAACAAGTTTTTGACCATTGGTATGGCAAAAGTGTCTACTTCAGCTCAAGAAGCTTATGATTTGGGCTATTTTAGAAAGGGTATTGACGAAATAACCGTTAATAGTAAGCGTTTAATTGCAGAAGCAAAGGAATCGGCTATTGAGATGGCAGAAGACGGCTACAGCCAGCAATCTCTCAGAAAAAACATTAAAGTACTGGGAAAGCAAGGTTTAGGCATGGTTTACGCAGGAGCCAACAGCATGCAAGCAGGTAAATTCATTTCAGAACATGACCAATTAATTTCTCAGAAATTGGGCTATATACTGTGCGGAGGTGATTTATCAGCCCCTACAGAAGTCTCTGAGCAATACCTCTTAGACCTTGAAAGAGAGGCATTTCTTTCACTTACAGGCGAGAGAAAAACGCTGGAAAGAATTCAACATATGTTAAAAACCGGCAAACCTTTGCGCAATTAAAATCGTACGTAATTAAAAGACAATAATAACTTTGTAGAAATACCATTAACGTTGTAAACATGAATTTTATATTTCGATTAATCACATTTTTTGCCATAGCCCTTTTCCTTGTACCATTGTCTATGGAAGCACAAACAGAAAAAAAACCAAAATACGCACCTGGTAGAGAGAAGCATAAAAACGCTACTGATGAACTAGGACGAAGACAAGGTCAGTGGAAATTTTATAATGGCATGGGAGACTTGATGTATGAAACTGAATACCTAAATGATTCCAGACATGGCATGCACAAGAGATACTATCCTTACAATAAAATTATGGAAGAAGTAGAGTATCAGTGGGGAATTAAAGATGGTGAATTCAGAAAATACTATTACAACGGTCAGTTATCACATGAAGGTTCATATGCATCTGGAAAAAAAGATGGTAAATGGACAAGGTATTGGAGCGATGGTGAAATTAGATGGGAAGGACAATACATTAGAGGACTAAAAGAAAATGCATGGCGTTTTTACGACAGAAAAGGAAACTTAAGAAATTCTTATACTTATATAAAAGGAGTTGACCAAAAAGCACTGCAAGAGGCTAAAGCTGCTGCTGATGCTAAAAAGGCGGCATTAGATGCCAAAAAAAATGATGGCAAACCACCTGCAGATGCAAATGCAACTAAAGACAAAGCCGAAGCAGCAACTCCGGAAAAACCAGCAACACCTGCTGAGACACCTGAAAAATAATTTCTAAACACATGGATGCATATATAATCGCGGGATATAGATCAGCAGTTGGTAAAGCACCCAGAGGTAGTCTTCGATTTACAAGACCTGATGATTTAGCAACAAGCGTTGTTAAACACTTAGTTGATTCTGTTCCATCATTGAACAAGGAAGAAATTGATGACGTAATAGTTGGTAATGCAACTCCCGAAGCAGAACAAGGATTAAACATAGGTAGAATGGTTTCACTCATGGGACTAGACACTGACAAGGTTCCCGGTATGACAGTGAACCGATACTGTTCATCCGGTTTAGAAACTATTGCTATTGCTGCATCAAAAATAAAAGCCGGTATTTCAGATTGTATTATTGCAGGTGGTGTAGAAACCATGTCTCCTATTCCATTTGGCGGATGGAGAATAGTTCCAAATGACAAAATTGCCTACAATCACCCGGAGTGGTATTGGGGAATGGGATTAACAGCTGAAGCTGTTGCCAATGAATTTAAAATAAGCAGAGAAGAGCAAGACGCATTTGCATATCACTCAAATATGAAGGCTGTTAAAGCGAATGCTGAAAAAGTGTTTGAGAAGCAAATTGTCCCTTATAAAGTGAACGAAATTTATTTGGATGAAAATGAAAAAAAGCAATACAGAGAATTTGTGTTTAAGACAGACGAAGGCCCAAGAGCAGATACTTCTATTGAAAAATTAGCAAAATTAAGACCGGTCTTTGCACAAGGCGGTTCAGTCACTGCCGGGAACAGTTCGCAAACGAGTGATGGTGCAGCTTTTGTTATTGTTGTTTCAGAAAAGAAGTTAAAAGAGCTAAATGTAAAACCTATTGCACGTTTTGTAACCTATGCCGTTGCTGGTGTTCCACCACGCATTATGGGAATTGGTCCAATTGAAGCCATTCCGAAGGCCTTAAAAATGGCAGGATTACAAAAAAATGACATGGATTTAATAGAGCTTAACGAAGCGTTCGCTTCACAATCAGTAGCTGTATTAAAAGAATTAGATTTAAATCCTGACAAAGTAAATGTAAATGGCGGGGCTATTGCCTTAGGCCATCCATTAGGTTGTACAGGTGCAAAATTAACGGTTCAGGTGCTAAATGAGCTTGAAAAGCGTAATCAAAAATACGGCATGGTTACCATGTGTGTAGGCACAGGCCAAGGTGCAGCCGGTATATTTGAATTATTGAATTAATTCCACCCTATTTCTTACCAATTATCATTATTCATATTCAAACTTTAATCTAATTTTAGCGTTAGATTATAAGTCTTTAAAATACATTAGAATGAGCTCTACTACTACAAGCAATAAAAATTTACAAGGAGGAGAATTCTTGATTGCAAAATCAGGCCCGGAAAATACATTCATACCATCTGAGTTTAACGAAGAACAAAATATGATGGCCGGTATGGCTAGAGAGTTTTTGGATACTGAGATTTTTCCAATTCTAGATCGCATAGATTCACTTGAAGAAGGATTAATGCCTTCTCTCTTAGACAAGGCAGGAGAACTTGGAATGTTAGGCATATCAGTACCTGAACAGTATGGTGGTTTTGGAAAAGACTTCATCACCGGAATGAAAATGACCGAAGAAACGGGAGCTGGTCACTCATTTGCAGTTGCACTTGCAGCACATACAGGTATTGGAACATTACCTATTTTATATTTCGGAAACGAAGATCAAAAGAAAAAATACTTACCCAATCTTGCTACAGGAAAATGGAAAGCAAGTTATTGCTTAACTGAACCGGGATCTGGTTCTGATGCACTTGCAGCAAAAACAAAAGCAGAATTAAGCAGTGATGGTAGTCACTATGTTCTAAACGGCCAAAAAATGTGGATTACCAATGCCGGCTTTGCTGATGTATTCATTGTATTTGCACAAGTAGATGGAGATAAGTTTACAGGATTCATAGTAGAAAAGGGTTTTGAAGGAATAAGCCTGAACGAAGAAGAACATAAAATGGGAATTAAAGGCTCTTCTACCAGACAAGTATTCTTAAGTGATTGTAAAGTTCCTAAAGAAAATGTGTTGGGTGAAATTGGAAAAGGACATTTAATCGCATTTAATATTTTAAATATTGGTAGAGCAAAATTAGCCGGTGCTGCTTTAGGTGGTGCTAAAAAAGCTGCCTCTCTTTCTGTTTCTTATTCTAACGAAAGAATACAGTTTAAAAAACCTATTTCAAGTTTTGGTGCTATTCAGCACAAGTTGGCTGAGCAGGCAATTCAAATATTTGCATGCGAATCTGCATTATACAGAACAAGCTATTTAATTGAAAATGATAAACAAGTACTTATTGCAGAAGGCAAATCGTATGAAGATGCATTACTTGGCGCAGCGGAAGAATATGCGATTGAATGTGCCTTACTAAAAGTATTCGGCTCAGAAGTTTTAGACTTTGTAGTTGATGAAGGTGTTCAGGTTTACGGTGGATATGGGTTTTCAGCAGACTATCCTATGGATAGATCTTATAGAGATTCTCGAATTAACAGAATATTTGAAGGCACCAATGAAATAAACCGATTGCTAACGGTAGACATGTTGTTAAAGCGTGCCATGAAAGGCAAACTGGATTTAATGACACCTGCTCAAGCAGTGCAAAAGGAGCTAATGGCTATACCTGAATTTGGTAATGGTGATGATAATGTATTTTCAAAAGCACACCAACAAGTTGAAAAAATGAAAAAAGCCGTACTAATGGTAGCCGGTGCTGCAGTGCAAAAATTCATGATTGAGTTGGAAAAGGAACAAGAAATCATAATGAATATTGCCGATATGATTATGGAAACATTCATTTGCGAATCTGTTTTGCTAAGAGTTGAAAAACTAAGTCAAAGCAAAAGCGAATCTGAAATATCATTGCAAGTTGATATGATGCAAACCTTTATTAGTGATTCTTTGCACAGAATGAACTTTAGCGGTAAAAATGCAATAAACGCCTATGTAGAAGGTGATGAATTAAGAATGATGTTATTGGGTTTGAAACGATTTACAAAGGCAGAACCATACAACACTAAAGAAGCAAGAAGAAGAGTTGCTGCTAAATTAATTGAAGAGAATAAATATTGTTTTTAAATAGTATTTACACTCTTGAAACTTTCTAAAAAAATAGGACTGGGAATAATTGCAATCATTATTCTTCTTGTCGTATTCAATTTACCACTTCTATCCTACTCCTTTGCTCAATTAAAAGGGCAATTAGAAATTATTCGCAATGCGGAGTCATTTGACACTGCACTGAATAGTAGTGACTATACCCAAAAACAAAAAGATAAAATAAAACTGGTAGCAGAAATTAAGCGCTTTGCAATAGATTCATTAGGCCTAAACGAATCTAAGAGTTATCAAAATATATACAATCAGCATGGCAATGATGTGCTGTGGACCATTACCGCGTGCAAGCCCTTTGCATTTGAAGCTCATGAATGGAGCTTCCCGTTCTTAGGAAATGTGCCGTACAAGGGGTTTTTCGATTATGAAAAAGGAAATGAAGAGTTTGAGGAAATAAAAAACACAGGACTAGATGCTGAATATTCTTCAGTGAGTGGGTGGTCTACCTTAGGTTGGTTTGGCGATCCTTTATTATCTAAAATGCTAAAACGCAGTGAAGGGTCACTAGCAGATTTAATTATTCATGAATTAACACATGGAACAATTTACATTAAGAATGAGGCAGACTATAATGAGAACCTTGCCACATTCATTGGCAATAAAGGTGCTGTAGAGTTTTTATCATATAAGTATGGAGAAAATAGCAAGGAACTAAGTGATTACTTAAACTATCAAGCAGATAGAAAAAAATATGTTGCACATATCTTAGAAGGTTCAAATCAATTAGATTCTCTGTACAAAAATTTTAACAGTGAACTAAGTGATGCATCAAAAGAAGTCATTAAAAATGAAATGATTCTTCAAGTAGTAAACAACATTGATACCATTGGCTTTAACAATCCAAAACGGTTTGAATGGGATTTGTATAAAAAACCATTACCAAACAACACCTTTTTTATGTCCTATCTGCGGTATAGAAAAAAGCAGAATTCCTTTGATTCAATTCTTGAATCTAAATTTGAAAATGACCTCAAAAAACTGATAAAGTACAGCAAGGAAACCCAGACAATGATTGATTAGCAATCAATTATAAATCATTTCAAATTCAATTGTATTTCCTATTTTCGCACATTACATCACCTAATCATGGGCATTCATAAAGAAGGATATAATACCCTTCTCATTTCATTAATTGCGTTAGCAATCATAAACTTTGTATTCGGATATTTTTTTCCGAAGCAATTAATTATTCTAGCTGCCTTGGCAATTGCCAGCTTAGTGGTAATGGCCTTTTTATTTTATTTTTTTAGATACCCTAACAGAACTACAACAAGAAATGAAAATGAAATTCTATCACCAGCTGATGGTAAAGTAGTTGTTATAGAGGAAATTGAAGAGACAGAATACTTTAATGAAAAGCGATTACAAGTCTCCATATTTATGTCACCCTTAAACGTACATGCGAATTGGTACCCGGTTAGTGGAGAAGTTGGATCATCAAAATACCATAATGGCAAATACATGGTTGCATGGCATCCTAAAGCAAGTTCAGATAATGAGCGAACTGCTGTATTACTAAATATGTCTAATGGCGTATCAATTTTAGTAAAGCAAATTGCAGGCGCTGTTGCCCGTAGAATTGTATGCTATCCGCGTAAAGGCGATAAGATTAAACAAGGAGCTGAACTCGGCTTTATAAAATTTGGAAGCCGGGTTGATTTAATACTTCCTGCTAACGTAGAAGTGTGTGTTAAATTAAATCAAAAAGTTAAAGGTAAGCTGACAAAAATTGCAGAATTCAAATAAATCTACTGCGTACAAGTAGAGACCACCTGGTCTTGTGTAGAACCATCATCTGCAGAATACGATATCACAATCTCTTCATCATTAGAACTGTAAAATCCTGATCCAAAAATAGCAAACCCCGAAACGGTTTGATTGGGTATGGTAATACTATTATCCGCTACCAAACCCAGGGTTGTTGTACCGACTCCTAAATTGTACCAATTCTTTATTTCTACAGTATCAGAAGCACCAACTATATTAATATTCACCGTAAAAGTAGATGTACCAAACACCACACTTTCATCTGTGCATATCCATGTACCTTCAAATTTATTTCTGTCATCTGAAATTTTTGGAAGTGGATTACTGTCTATATCACAAGAATTAAAAACAAATAAACCTGCAATCATTAAGTAGAATAATCTTTTCATTTCTATTTTAAACGCTCTTTAATATCTAATCTATGTTTGCGAGCCGTGTCGATGGCAATATCATAGCCTGCATCCATATGTCTTATGACTCCCATAGCAGGGTCATTGTTTAATACGCGTTTCAATCTTTTTTCTGCATCTGCTGTACCATCTGCTACTATTACCATTCCGGCATGTATAGAATAGCCAATTCCTACTCCACCACCATGGTGTACAGATACCCAACTGGCCCCACCAGCAGTATTAATTAAGGCGTTTAAAATTGGCCAATCAGCAACTGCATCAGAACCATCTTTCATTGCTTCGGTTTCTCTATTTGGTGATGCTACAGAACCGGTATCTAAATGATCTCTACCAATTACTATTGGAGCTTTGACCTTTCCGCTTTTGACTAATTCATTAAATGCTATTCCCGCCTTTTCTCTGTCTCCTTGTCCTAACCAACAAATTCTGCATGGCAATCCTTGAAAAGCAATTTTCTCTTGCGCCATTTTAATCCAACGTGCAAGTGCTTTGTCCTCCGGAAATAAATCTAAAATAACTTTATCTGTTTCAAATATATCTTGTGGGTCACCAGAAAGTGCTGCCCATCGAAACGGACCTTTACCTTCGCAAAACAACGGGCGAATGAATGCAGGAACAAAACCCGGGAAATCAAACGCATTTGTTAATCCTTTTGCAAGTGCTTGTCCTCTTAAGTTGTTACCATAGTCAAACGTAATGGCACCTTTACTCTGCAAAGCAATCATCAACTCTGTATGCTTTACCATTGTGTCAGTAGAGCGGTTTATGTATTCAGTTGGATTTTCTTCTCTTAACACTTTCCCTTCTTCTACACTCATTCCTTGTGGTAAATAACCCACTAATGAATCGTGTGCCGAAGTTTGGTCGGTTAACAAATCTGGAGTGACATTTCTTTCCATCATTCTTTCTAATAAATCAACCACATTGGCCACTAAACCAATTGACAACGCTTCTCCTTTTTCTTTTGCTGCCAATGCCATGTCTATTGACTCATCTATGTCATAAGAAATTTTATCGCAGTATCTTGTTTCTAAGCGCTTCTTTACTCTCCACTCCTCTACTTCAGCTGCTAAACAAACTCCCTCATTCATAGTAACCGCTAATGGTTGAGCACCACCCATACCACCTAAGCCACCGGTAACGGTTAAGGTTTCTCTTAAGGAAC
>JABDLV010000177.1 GCA_013001815.1 Bacteroidia bacterium | reverse complement strand
TCAATTTTTAAAAATTCTTTTACTGTGTCGTCTACAATAAATACATTCCATTGTTGTTCATCACTTAATTCAATCAATCGAAAACGCAGTCTTTCTGATTCTAGTTTTACCGGTAATAATTCATTTTTCAGCATAAAAACAGATTAGGTTACGAATATGGTATTTATTGACCTGAATTGATGAATTCTAAGAGCATTTTAATTCAACCTTACATGGACCTGAAATTCGCTCAAAATCTAATAATTCACATAACATGTTGAAAAACAATCAAATAACAAATTGCATTGGCATTATTACATGTAACATAACAGCTAGGTGAGGGTATATATTAAAAAACAAGGGCATTGCTGCTCATAACAGTTGATTATGGCTACAAAAACACTAGAAAAACGATATGCGTTCGAAAGAACCTTGGATTTAAACTATTTTATTGTGGGTGAAAAAAAGAAAAATCTTACGGCTGAAGAATTAATGAAAAGAGCTAAAAAGATACAGCGAATGATTGCTAAATCTCAGAGAATAGACAATGAGAAGTTTTTTAAAGCCGTAAAAGACAGCAGTAAAATAAACTATCAATTTGGTGCACAGTAAACTATTCCAGCGCAGTGGTTTTTAGTAGAACCTGTTACACTGCTCAGCACATTATCAATATTTAGTTTTCGTAATACTCCCATAAAAGCAAAAATGATTGCTTCTTTAAAGTTGATTATTTCTGTTGAAGGGATTATAATATCACAATTAGCGGCTTCTTTTATTTTTTGAACTAAAAATAAATTTAGTGTTCCACCTCCTGTAATTAACACCTTGCTATCTTTATTTGTATGCTTGTTTATTGTTGTAGCAATTTGTTCAGAAATGTGAATGCAGCTGGTGTGTAATAAATCAATTGTAGCCCGATTGCTATTATCAATTATTGGCAATATATTTTTATTAAACCACTCCACACCCACTGACTTTGGGGCATTTGACTTGTAGTACTCATTGTTATTTAATTGTGTGAGTAATTCAGGAATTAATTTTCCTTTGTGAGCCATTGATCCATCCTTGTCAAACTCTTTTCCTTCTATATTAGCTAAATAGTTTAATAGCATGTTGCATGTGCAAATGTCATATGCAATTCGTTCTCCATTTTCCCTGAAAGATATATTGGCAATTCCTCCAAGGTTTAAACAAAAATCATATTCACTAAAAAGCAGTTCGTCTCCAATTGGCACGAGTGGAGCACCTTGTCCATTTAGTGCAACATTGGTTGTTCTAAAGTCACAAATTGTTTCTGTATTAGTAATTTTACATATCTCATTTCCGTTTGCAATTTGTAAAGTGAAATTATTTTTTGGATCGTGAAAGATGGTGTGTCCATGAGAAGCAATTAAGTCGGGTTTAATTTCATTCTTAAGCATAAATTCATTCGTCCATTCGCCAAATAATTTTCCCAAGGAATTATGCAATTCGATCAATTTTAAATCATCATAATGAATGGTGTTTTTTAATTCGCTCCTTAGCGAATCAGGGTAGTTTATTGAGTTTGCATGAACTAATTCGTAAGTCCACTTTTCATCCTCTAATGCAAATTGGCAAAACGCAATATCTAGCCCATCTAAACTGGTTCCAGACATTAGGCCGATGGCGTTTATTTTTATCGATTGATTCAATTTGATTATCTGCTAATTACGCTCAAAAATCACTATAATTTTATGAATATTAACATGAAAAAATTACTTTTGAGCAGCTCTCAAATGCTATGAAAATTACACTTACCGAAGAACATAAACTAATACAAGAGGCAGCACGAAATTTTGCCGAAACAGAATTATTGCCTGGTATCATTGAACGTGATGACAATCAGCAATTTGACAAGGATAAAATTAAAAAGCTGGGCGAATTAGGCTTCATGGGCCTAATGGTTGACCCTAAATATGGTGGTGCCGGCATGGACACGATTGCTTATGTATTAGCCATGGAAGAAATTTCTAAGATTGATGCATCGGTATCTGTAACAATGTCGGTTAATAATTCTCTTGTTTGTTGGGGCTTAGAAGCTTTTGGAACGGAAGAGCAAAAACAAAAATATTTGGTTCCATTGGCCAAGGGAGAAATAATTGGAGCTTTTTGTTTGTCTGAACCTGAGGCAGGGTCAGATGCAACATCTCAAAGAACCATTGCAGAAGACAAAGGAGATCACTATTTAATAAACGGTACAAAAAATTGGATTACCAATGGGAAATCAGCGAGTGTTTATTTGGTGATGGGCCAAACAGATGTGGAGAAAAAACACAAAGGGATCAACGCATTTATAGTTGAATCAGATTCTCCGGGAATAAGTTTAGGACCAAAAGAAAACAAGTTGGGAATAAGATCATCAGAAACTTATTCAATAATGTTTGCTGATGTTAAAGTGCCTAAAGAAAACAGAATAGGAAAAGATGGGTTTGGATTTAAGTTTGCAATGAAAACTTTGAGCGGAGGAAGAATAGGAATTGCAGCACAAGCATTGGGGATTGCATCCGGTGCTTATGAGTTAGCAGTGAAATATTCAAAAGAAAGAAAAGCGTTTGGAACAGAAATAGCTAACCATCAAGCCATACAATTTAAATTGGCTGATATGGCTACTCAAATTGAAGCAGCTCGACTGTTATGTTTGAAATCTGCTTGGTTAAAGGATCAGAATAAAGATTATGACCAGGCTAGTTCCATGGCAAAATTATTTTCATCAGAAGTGGCCATGGCAACTACAATTGAAGCAGTCCAAATACATGGTGGTTATGGTTTTGTGAAAGATTTTCATGTAGAGCGATTAATGAGAGATGCAAAAATTACACAGATTTACGAAGGTACATCTGAGGTACAAAGAATAGTTATATCACGATCTTTATTAAAAGACTAAAAAATTAACGCAAGTACATTGCGTAGAATAAATGCTCAAAAAATACCTTCTAATTCTTCTTGTTTTTGCTGGAATTCTATCCTCGTGCACACCACAAAAAAAATTAATTTATTTTCAGCATGGTGAAGCAATTCAACAAGACAGTGCCAGTCTATTTCAACCATTTGAACTGAAAATATATCCTAATGATATTTTGCAAGTACAGTTGTATACCATTAATCCCGATGCACTGCCTAGCATTAGTTCTACCATGGACAGAAGCATGAATGACAACCGTTCTGTTTATGAAAAAGGTTTTATGGTAGATAATAGAGGATATGTAACCATTCCTCTCATTGGCGAAGTATATGTCGCTGGGTTAACTCTTGATGAGGCAAAACTAAAAATACTGAATGAGTACAAACGGTTTATAGAATCACCAACATTGGTGTTAAGGAAATTGTCATTTAGAATTTCTGTTTTAGGTGAAGTAAATAATCCGGGTTTAATTTATGTTCCTGGAGAAAAAATTACTTTAATTGAAGCCATTGCAATGGCGGGTGATTTAACAAATTTTGCAGATAGAACCGAAATAAAAATATTAAGAACTATAGAGGGGCAAAATCAAGAAATTGTATTGGATTTAACAAGTAAAGAGTTGTTATTTCCGAACCCAATCTATTTGTATCCAGATGATATTGTTTACATCAAACCGGTAAAGAGAAAAGCACTAGCTAATGTTAGCCCCGGGTTAACAGTTATCACATCAATAATTACAACAGCAGTGGTTACTCTATCATTAATATTAAGAGAAACGAATTAATGAATTCAAACGGTAAAAATAATTCCCCATTACATGAAGAAATTGATGTTGTAGGAATATTTTATGAAGTTCTTTCTAAGTGGTATTACTATGTTGGAGCATTAATACTTTGCTTAGGAATTGCCTTTGTTTTTATAAAATTAACCTTACCCGAATATCAAGCCCATTCTACAATTCTAATTAAAGAATCTGAAAAATCTGCAAATAACATTAGCAATATTATTGCAGGAGAAATGTATGGGGTCCAAAGAAATTTAACCACAGAAATTGGTATAATTAAGTCAAGAGCAATTATTGAAGAAACAATTGACAGGCTAAATTTAGAAGTTAGTTTTTTTAATTTAATTGGTACGCCTCCTTACCCTATTTATAATGAACCTCCTGTTAGTGTTAAACAATATAAGGTGTCGGATGATTTTCGAGATGTTGATTTTGGTGTACGAATTATAAATGATAATGAATACGAATTAGAAATTAATAATGACACCAAGTCATTACCGGATTACTATTACAAAGAGTCTCATAAATTTGGAGAGCGTGTTAAGACTAATCAATTTGAATTAGTTTTAGATCGAATTGATTCAACTCTTATTACTGACTTGAATGATGAGATTTATGTTGTTTTTCGTAAAAAGAAGAAATTAATAAATAGCATTATTGAACGCTTACAAGTTACTCCATACAATAAGGATGCTGATATTATTCAACTTTATTTTACGGATTACAATCCTGCCAGAGCTGCTGATGTGTTAAATACAATTGGAGATGTTTACATAGATAAGAATATTGAGGATAAAGCATCAATAGCATCCTTAACACTTCACTTTGTTGATGACCAGTTAGATAATATTACCGGGGTGCTTAACGGTATTGAGGCAGACTTACAAAATTTTAAAGAAAAGAACGGTACAGTTAATTTAAGTGAAGAATCTAATGCAATGCTTGATAGATTGAATCAGGTTGACATAGATATTTTGAAAACTGAAATTGAATTAAAGTCATTAAACAACCTGGAAACTTATATTAACGATAATAAGGATTTAAACCAACTTGCCCCGTCTACATTAGGTATTAATGATCCTCTGCTGCTGAAATTGATACAAAATTTTGGAGACTTGCAGGCCGATAGAAAAAGTTTGTCTTTTGGTGTATCTGATGACATTCCATCTGTTCAAATTATAGATCAGCAAATTGCGGATACAAAAAACTCAATTATTGATAATATACAGTCTATCAAAAAACAACTTGAAACTACTCTAAAGGCCTATAGAACAAGAATTGCAAGATATGAGGGCAGTATAAAGAGAGTTCCTGAAGTAGAAAGACAATTATTATCAATTCAGCGCCAATTCGAAGTAAATCAAAACATATATGTGTACTTACTTCAAAAAAAGGCAGAAACCAGCATATCAAAGGCAACAGCTATTTCTGATAATAAAATCTTAGATAAAGCATTTGTTTCGCTTGTTCCTATCTACCCAAACAAGAAGATGATTTATCTTTTTGCATTGTTGGCAGCATTTATTATTCCAAGTATTTTATTGTTTCTGTCAAGTGTATTAAAAACAACCATTGAAGGGAAAGATGATATTATAAAAAATACCAACACACCTGTAGTAGGAGTTATAGGACACAATCAAAACGCAACCAACATTGTTGTGCTTGATAACCCCAAAGGTAGAATTACAGAGGCTTTCAGAACTTTAAGAACCAACCTTCAATTTCTGAGTGCAGATTCAAAAAAAGTAATTTCTATTACCTCATCTGTTGGTGGTGAAGGAAAATCTTTTATAACATTAAATCTCGCATCCATTTTGGCATTGCAAGAAAACAAAGTAGTAATAGTTGGTACAGATTTAAGAAAGCCCAAATTGTTTGATGATTTTGATTTAACTAATGACGTTGGATTAAGTTCGTATTTAATCGGTCATTCTAAAATTGAAGACATTGTATTAAAAACAAAAAATGATAATTTGTATTTGGTGCCCGCTGGACCAGTTCCACCTAATCCTTCAGAATTATTAAATAGGCCTGAATTTTCAATTCTAATAACAGAACTGAAAAAGAATTTTGATTATGTGATTATTGATACTCCACCAATTGGCATTGTTTCAGACCCAATGCTAATAGCAAATCATTCAGATATAAATTTATATGTAATTCGAGAGAATTATTCTAAGAAGGGCTATTTAGCATCTATAGATGAATTATATAAAGAAGGGAAACTAAAAAATATAAGTATTGTGCTTAATGATGCTCGAATTAAGCATGATCCATATGGTTACGCTTCAGGTAATTACTATTCTTATGGTAGTGGTTATGGTTATTATGAAGAAGAGCAGGAGACTTCTCCGAAAAGTATTTTCAGCAATATTTTCAAAAAATAAGACTACTCAAAAGCAAGCATTACTTTTTCCATGCCTGTGGCTCTAGAACCTTTAATTAAAAAATTAGCGTTTTTAAAATTCTGATCCTGAATCCACTTTCCTGCTTCACTTGCAGTGTTAAAGTATTTCACTTGTTCTTTTGTTTTAAAGGGTTCAAAATTGTTTCCAACTAAAATGAATTCTTCGAAACCCAATTTTGTTAACTCATTAAAAATGTTCTTGTGTTCTTCTTTGGTAAAGTTGCCTAGCTCATGCATCTCACCTAACACCGGAATTTTTACACCCTTAAAGCTTTGGCTAAAATTACTTATAGCTGCCATCATGCTGCTGGGATTGGCATTGTAGGCGTCCAGTACAATGGTATTAGAGTTTTTAATTACTATTTGTGAGCGGTTGTTTTTTGATTCATAATTTCTAATAGCGAGGTTGATGTCAGTGGCTGGCACACCAAAATAACTACCCACACATGTTGCTGCAAGAATGTTCTCTATATTATAATCACCCGTTAAAGAACTATGAGCAATATTTTCAGTGGGTTCGTTCTTAGATTTCCATTTTATTTTTAAATGCTCTGTTCTTTCAAATTCCAGCAATTCACAAAACGAATTTTTTTCTGAACCGTAGGGAATAATTTTAGAATAATTTAATTCAAGTGAATTCAGATGAGAATCATTACCATTGAAAAAGATAGTGCCGTCATTGGCAATTAAATAATCAAACAATTCACTCTTTGCTTTTAAAATACCAGCTATTGAGCCAAACCCTTCTAAATGTGCTGAGCCAATATTGGTTATTAAGCCGTAAGTGGGCTCCGCTATTTTACACAAACTCTCAATTTCATTTTTATGGTTTGCACCCATTTCAATAATTGCCAATTGATGTTTAGTGCTTAGGCTTAATAAACTTAATGGAACACCTATGTGATTATTTAAATTTCCGGAGGTAGCAAATACGTTATACTTTCTGGCTAGTATTTCTCTGCATAATTCTTTTGTGGTAGTTTTTCCATTACTACCGGTTATAGCAATTATGGGAATGTTTAAAGTCTTTCTGTGCAGGTTAGCCATAGACTGCAATGTTTCTAATACGTTTTCAACCAACAAGCACTTTTCATTTGCATATTCATTCTCATCCACCACGCACAGCGTGGCTCCTTTTTCAATTGCTTCTGCCGCAAATTGATTCCCATTAAAATTAGGACCTTTTAACGCAAAAAAAATACAGCCATCAGATATCTTTCTGGTGTCTGTGCATACCACGGATTGTTTGGTAAAATGTTTGTATAAGTCTGTTAAAGAGGAATACATGACTGCAAAATAAAAAAGCCCTGAGATATAATCCCAAGGCTTTCTAAAGTTTTATAAACTAATCCTTATTTTCTTTTGCTATTGTTTACAATTTGGCGCTTATTGCCCAATCCAACAGGACTACCAACTCTGGTCATCGCACAACGGAATCCGATATCATCAGTTGACTGATCTTCATCTAAAAATCTTCTAGCACCAGGAGTTACCCAATAAGCTCTGTCTTTCCATCCGCCACCTTTATAAACTCTGGCTTTATCGCTTATTAAAGAAGTTTCACCGTACTTGTAATTAATGTATTCAGACTCATCTCCATCAATATATGAGATGTTATCAGAACGATCATAGTTTCTTCTATTTTCTACTTCTCTGTCAGTAGCACCTTCTCGAATAATTCTACCTAAAGAATCCTTTTCAGCAATGGCACCTTCTTCATCTTTCATAAATGAAGTATAAACGTTTCCTCTAAAAGGATTAAAGTCATTGTTATCTTCTCCTGACAATGGACGATAAACATCCATTACCCACTCATTTACATTACCAGCCATATTATATAAGCCATAATCATTTGGCCAGTATGAAGTAACCGGTGCAGGTATGTCTGCATTATCATTCAATCTTCCAGCTACACCCATGTTATCACCACGTCCACGTTTAAAGTTAGCTAATATTTCACCTTGGTAATTTTTACCGGAGCTTCTAACAATATGTCCATCCCACGGATACAATCTTCGGTCTGTTACTCTTTCATAAACGGTATTACCAATTAAGCCAAGAGCGGCAAACTCCCACTCAGCCTCAGTTGGTAGGCGGTATCTTGGTAATAAAATACCATCTTCCATTTTAACTTTTCTAACATCTCTGTTAGGATTTAAGTCACGTAGTGGACTTTTTACTAATCCTTCGTATTGACCTGCAAAGTATGCATCAGTGTTAAAGTTGTCTTCATTCACTTGTGCATGGTTCTCTCTTAATACACCTTCTCTAATCAATATTCTTTCGTTTACTCGGTCTGTTCTCCAAGCACAAAAATCTGTTGCTTGCAACCAATTAACACCAACAACCGGATAATACTTATATGCCGGATGTCTTAAGTAGTATTCTACGTAAGGCTCATTGTATGCAAGTTGAGTTCTCCAAACTAATGTATCAGGAAGTGCTTTTCTTAATACTTCTGGATAATCCAATCCGTAAACTCTTTCAATCCAATACAAATATTCTCTGTAATGGATATTAGCTACTTCTGTTTCATCCATATAAAAACTGGCAACAGTAACCCTTCTTGGAATGTTATCCCAATCCATTTTAATTTCTTGTTCTGTTCGACCCATAGTAAATGTACCACCTTGCACAAGTACCAAACCTGGTCCGGTTTCTTGCTCAGCGTATGGTTGATTTTCAAATCCCCCGTTTTTTGGATCGTTATAATTCCAGCCTGTAACAGAAGAACGTTCTTTGTTACATGCAGAAGCTGCTACCATAAAGGCTAGCAATACAATTGGAAATAATTTGTTCATCGATTTCATAATCGCAAATATAAATTAATTTATAAGTCTTAAAGCTAATCAGTTCTATATAACTAAAATTGGGGGCATCTTATTACACGAGTACGTCTTTTTCTTGGTCTGCAATCAAATTGAAGCCCCATTGTTATTTCATGAGAGCCCGCAGCTACGTTACTTAACTCAGAAACAGTCACATCGTAACTATATCCTACTTTAAATATTCCTTTTTGTAGGCCTACCAAGGCTATAAATGAATCGCTAAATAAGAACGAGTCATCATCAAAACTTCCTCTATACCATAATCCCCCTACCAATGGCGAGTGTAAAACGTACACGCCCACATTCATAGTATTAAATTTATCTTGTTGTTGATACATGGCATTTGGAGAAATAAATGTACCATCGTCTAAATCATCTACATCAGAACCGGCAACAGGCAGCATTGCCCCTACATGCGCAGTTAACTTCATTGGTATTGGCGAAGAACCTTGCACGATAAAGGCCTCATCCGGCTCAGTTAAGTGATTTGCTGCGAAGCCACCATATACCTGTGAAGAGAATCCGATAATACCAGCAGAAAAATCTACATAGTTTTTATTGTTATCTGTTCTTTGCTCCAATGTTTGATAGACAAACCCAAATCTAGGGTCAATTTCATCACCAAAATTCAATTTATCCCAATCTAAGAAACGCTGGACATAAGTTGCCTGTATAGCAGTTTTAATAGAAAAGTTTCTACTAACATTCAATTGATAAGAGTATATGCCACTTACAGTTGTCATGTTATAGTTTGCTTCTCCAGCTTTATCAGTCATCACCATAATTCCTATTCCGCCAGAAATCGCATCAACATGTTGATCATAAGAAGCTGCAGAGGTAACAAATGCTCTTGGAATTGATGGCCACTGGTTTCTGTAATTTAAGGTAACACGTGGACAACGAGCTGAGCCTGCAAATGCAGGATTGAGGTATAATGGTGCTGCGTAAAACTGTGTAAACTCAGGGTCTTGCGCTTTAACCTCTTCTGTTGAGAATAGCATAACTGAGCTAAAAACGAAAAGCAAAAGTATCAGGCGTTTTATCATAATAATCGAAATTTCGTGTTTAATATTATTTATACGCACGGTTGACAAATAGTTTCATCAGCCACGTACGAATCTAACAATATCTTATATAAACATACGTTTTTTCACAGCAAAGGTTATACAGTCGGGGAGGAATAAACAAATGTACTTTTTTAATCTTTTTTGACAAAACTGATAACGTTTGTTAGTTCTGTATGTTATGTGATGTAATAATTGACCTTAAATTGTAATTTTGATAAACGCAAAACACCTACTTATGACTCGTAAAGCACTCATTATCTATGCTTTAGCTATTTGTTGCTCATTTAATTTATCGGCTCAACAAAGAACTTCTTCAAATTCATTTAACCTCAATTGGAAGGAAAGTGCTGAAAAACAGGTGTTTAATCCAAATAATGAGCCTCAAATAATGTTTGATGGAGCGAGAATTAGTGCAGAATTGGCCGATTTGCCAATATTTGTAAAAAAATGGAAAGTAGGCAATGGGTATTCTGAATTGAATACTAGCATAAAAAATATTCAAACAGAAAGGCTTTCTGAAAATTTAAACCAAAAACAGAAAAATTTAATCACCTCAGATTTTAAGGTGAAGTCATACATCATTCAATCTAGAAGAGAGAAATGGGCAGTGGTAGAAATTACCACACTAAGAAAAAGTAACAGAACGGGTAGTGTAGAAAAATTAATGTCGTTTGAATTAGATCATCAATTTAGTTCAACTGCACAAAGAAGCGGTTCAGCTGCATTTGTAAATAACTCAGTTTTAAATTCGGGCACCTGGTATAAGGTAGCTGTAACTTCAACCGGTATTCATAAGTTGAGTGCAAATTATTTTTCTTCACAATTAGGTATTCCTTTAAATACCATTAACCCACAAAATATTAGAATATTTGGAAATGGTGGAGGAATGGTTCCAGTTTTAAACAGCGATGCAAGGCATGATGATTTGGTTGAAAATGCCATTATGGTTGTTGGTGAAAGTGACGGAGTGTTTCATCAAAATGATTACGTTTTATTTTATGCTGAACAATCAGATGAATGGGTGTATAATGCAACTGATGAACTTTTTGAGCATGTTAACCATTTGTATTCTGACTCTACTTATTATTTCATAAATGTTGATTTGGGTCCAGGCAAACGTGTAACTTCAAGAGTTTCATCTACACAAACACCAACCGTAACTGTTCAATCATTTAATGATTATAAAGTGCATGAAACGGATGAAATAAATTTTATTAAGTCTGGTAGAAATTGGTATGGCGAAACATTTAGTGATATACAAAGCACACGGTTTTTTGCATTTGATTTTCCAAATATAGTTACCACTGAACCGGTGAATGTTTGGTCTAGAGTGGCTGCACGTTCATTTAGCACCAGTTCATTTTCTTTAAGATACAATTCTAATTTAATTGCAAGTCAAGGAATTGCAGCGACCACTTCTAATTATCTAGATTATTTTGCAAAAATAAATGTAGCATCAGAAACATTTAATGCAAGTGCCTCTCCAATTACATTGGAACTAAAATATAACTTCCCGAATCCATCATCAACAGGGTATTTAGACAAGTTGGTGTTAAATGCAAGAAGGCAGTTAGTAATGAATGGTAACCATATGCTGTTTAGGGATGCAAGGACTGCAACAGCCGGAAGCATTGCAAAATTTGAAATTTCTAGCACCAATCAACAGTCTATCATTTGGGATGTAACAGATCCGCTTAATGCTATTTCACAAGAGCATAATTTTAATAATGGAGTATCTGATTTTGTAATGGATAATTCTGCACTGAATGAATACGTTATTTTTAGCGGAGAGAACTTTCCTAGTCCGAAATTTAGAAGCAGAGTAAATAATCAAGATTTACATGGACTTGGAGATCATGATTACGTAATAATTTCACACCCCTTATTTTTGCCACAAGCAAACCGCTTAGCTGACATACATAGAACCTTGGATAATATGGACGTGGCAGTGGTGACAACAGATGAGGTGTTTAATGAATTCTCCTCAGGTGCAGTTGATGTAGCTGCCATAAGAGATTTTTTAAGAATGTTTTATGAGCGAGCAGCACTACCTGAAGATATTGTTAAGTACGTGTGTTTGTTTGGAGATGGGTCTTATGACAATAGAAGCCTGGTAACAAGTAACACTAATTTTGTGCCAACATATCAGTCCAGAGATTCTGAATACCCAATTGGTTCATTTGTATCTGATGATTTTTATGTGCTATTAGATCCGGTGGAGGGCGTTTGGAGTTCAAGTAATAACACTGAAGCTCTTGATATGGGAATTGGTAGAATGCCAGTAAAAAATGTAAAAGAGGCAAGAATTGCTATTGATAAAATTGAAACGTATTTGGGCATAAGTCAAAACCAAGCAGCTTGTGGAAACGATGTGAGTACAAACGATATTTTAGGTGACTGGAGAAACGTGATAATGTTTGTGGCAGACGATGAAGACTCGAACACGCATATTAGAGATGCAGACGAACTGACTGAAAAAATAAACATTAGTAATCCCGAGTACAATATTGACAAAGTTTATTTTGATTCATTTGAGCAAGAATCAAATGCCGGTGGTCAACGTTTTCCTGAAGTAACATCAGCTATAAAAAAGCGAATTGAAAAAGGAGCACTATTTGTAAATTATACTGGCCATGGTGGTGAATTAGGCTGGGCGCATGAAGGTGTTTTAACTATTAGCGATATAAATGGATGGAATAATCCGGTAAGAATGCCGGCTTTTATGACCGCTACCTGCGAATTTGCCCGTTATGATGACCCGGCTAGGACTTCAGCAGGAGAAATCACCTATTTAAGAGAAGGTGGAGGAGCTATTGCCTTGCTGACTACTGTTAGGTTGGTAACATCATTTGCCAATAAACAATTGAACAATGTGATGTATGGTCACATGTTTGAGCGAATAGATGGAGAAATGCCAAGACTTGGTGACATAATGCGTCTTACTAAAAACGATTACCTCGTTTACAATACAAGAAACTTCACATTGTTAGGCGACCCTGCATTAAAATTAGCTTACCCTGAATTTAATGTAAGTACCACAGAAATTAATGACCAACCTGCAGCCAGTTTTGCTGACACATTAAAAGCATTTAGCACGGTAAAAATTAAAGGTGAAGTGCAAGACCACAACAATCAAAAAATGACAAATTTTAATGGCGTGGTTTATCCATCTATTTTTGATAAAGCTGCAACCATTACAACACTTTCTAATGACCCAAGCAGTCCGCCATTTAATTTTAAACTGCAACGTAATGTCATATACAGAGGTAAGGCAAGCGTTACAAATGGTGAGTTTGAGTTTACGTTCATTATACCAAAAGATATATCCTATGTGATAGGCGAAGGCAAGATATCTTATTACGCTCACAACGATGAGATTGATGCAAGTGGTTATGATACAACCATTTTAATTGGTGGTATAAGTGACAGCCTTTTGGTAGATACAGAAGGTCCTCAAATTGATTTATACATGAACGATAATAAATTTGCTTTTGGTGGTATTACCAGTGAGAATCCTTTTTTATATGCTGAAGTAAGTGATGAAAACGGAATTAATACAACAGGTATTGGAATTGGTCATGATGTAACTGCACAGTTGGATGATGATACGGATGACTTGTTTGTGTTGAATGATTTTTATGAGGCTGATTTGAACAGTTATAAATCCGGTAAGGTGAAATATCCATTAAACGACTTAGGAACCGGGCGACATACAGTTAAATTAAAAGTTTGGGATATTCTGAATAATTCCAATGAGGCATACACCGAGTTTGTTGTTGCGTCAGATGCAAAATTGGCATTAGAACATGTGCTAAACTACCCTAATCCATTTACTACCAGAACAGAATTTTTCTTTGAGCACAATAAAGACTGTTCTTCTTTGTTTGTACAAATACAAATTTATACGGTAAGCGGTAAATTGGTAAAAACCATAGACCAATATGTGAATACTACAGGCTTTAGATCAGAGCCGGTAGAATGGGATGGAAAGGATGATTTTGGTGATAACATAGGTAAAGGAGTTTACGTATATCGTTTAAAAGTTAGAGACCAGAATGGCGAAGTAGCCACAAAAACAGAGAAATTAGTAGTATTAAAATAAGCCCTCGGGATTAATCAAATATTAATATATTTGCATCCCTTTTTAACCCTTCACAAATGAAGAAAACAATCTCGGCAAGTTTAATTGCTGTTATCTTAATTAGTTCGTTATCAGTATTTAACGATATTAATGCCCAAACGTCACCAGATAATTTATTGGGTCAGTTAAACACGATAACCACAGCCGTTCCTTTTTTAAGTATTAGCCCAGATGCCCGTGCAGGTGGCATGGGTGATGTTGGAGTTGCAACTATGCCAACCAGCAGCGCTATGCATTGGAATATTTCTAAGCTGGCCTGGTCAGAAGATGATATGGGAGTTTCCATTTCTTATACTCCTTGGTTGCGTTCTTTGGTACCGGATATCAATCTCGCTTATTTATCATGGCATAAAAAAATACAAAGAGATCAGGCCATATCTGCGAGTTTAAGATACTTCTCATTAGGAGCAATCCAATTAACAGATATAAACGGAAATCCAATTGGAGAATCCAATCCAAATGAGTTTGCGATTGATGTTGGTTATGCAAGAATTTTAGGAGATGAATTTTCTGGTGGGTTATCGTTGCGTTACATCAATTCAAATTTAACCAACGGACAATCATTTCAAGGTATTGAAACCAAAGCAGGGCAATCGGTAGCTGCAGATTTATCTGCATTGTGGAGACATGATGTTGATATAAGTGGCAAGGACGGAAAAGTACAAGTAGGTGCTAACATTTCAAATATTGGTTCTAAAATTACTTATACCAATTTGGGTAATGCAAAAGATTTTATTCCAATTAATCTTCGTTTAGGTGGAGCATTAATTATGGATTTAAATGAATACAATGAATTAACAGTTGCTTTAGACTTCAACAAACTATTAGTTCCATCACCACCTGTTTACTGCGACACTTGTGGTACCGGTGTTTCACAAATTCTATTTGGTGAAAACCCTGATAAGAGTGTGGCAGAAGGTATATTCAGTTCTTTTTCTGATGCACCGAACGGATTTGAAGAAGAAGTACAAGAAATAAATATCGCTTTTGGTATGGAGTACTGGTATGACAAGCAGTTTGCTTTTAGACTAGGTTACTTTAATGAGCACGAGAATAAGGGAAACAGAAAGTACTTAACTCTTGGTGCAGGATTAAAGTTTAATGTGTTTGGTTTAGACTTTGCATATTTAATTCCTACTGAACAAAGACATCCTTTAGAAAACACCCTTCGCTTTACGCTACATTTTGATATTGCAGGATTGCAAGAACAGAATGAGGAAATATTAGAGTAATGAAGTGGAAAGTAGGGTTCGGTTTTGATGTTCACCAACTCACAGAAAACAGAGAATTTTTTATAGGTGGAATTGTGGTTCCACACAGCCATGGTGCATTAGGTCATTCTGATGCTGATGTGTTAATACACGCAATTTGTGACGCATTGTTAGGTGCATTAAGTTTAGGTGATATTGGCACTCATTTTCCGGATAACGATCCCAAGTATAAAGATATAGATAGCAAAGTACTGCTTAAAGAAGTAGTTGAAATCATTAAAAATGAAAACTATGCTATCGGGAATATTGACAGCACTGTTTGTTTAGAAGTACCAAAACTTTCTCCACATATACCCGCAATGAAAAAAACGCTTGCTGGCATTTTGCAAATTCCTGAAACCGATATATCTATAAAAGCAACTACAAACGAAAAAATGGGTTTTGTAGGTAGAAAAGAAGGGGTTGCAGCATATGCAATTACTTTACTACATTCATTGGATTAATTCACTCCATTAATTAGATGAGTAACATTCAGCCAGATTCAAATTTTACTTTGTTAAAATCTGTTAAGGATTTAACGGAAACAGAACAACTGCTTATTACCAAGGCAAAAGAGGCAGCAATGAATGCTTATGCACCTTACTCTGAATTTTATGTGGGTGCCGCTTTAGAATTAAGGAGTGGAGAAATTCTGGTTGGAAACAATCAAGAGAATGCTGCTTATCCTTCCGGTTTATGTGCTGAACGTGTTTTGCTTTTTAGTACAGGAGCCAATTACCCAAGCAAGCAAATTAAAACATTAGCTGTATTAGCTTATAAAAATGATAAGATAGTAGCTGCAACACCTTGTGGAGCTTGTCGCCAGGTAATGGTTGAATACGAGCAAAAACAAGAAAATCCCATCAAAATAATCATGTATAAAGGGGAAGATGATATTATTGTTTCTAATGACGCCAAAGGCCTTTTACCATTTGCTTTCGACAGCAAAAGCTTGTTAAACAAATAGGTTTTAGAGCTGAAAATCCCTGAATATTATATTATTTTTGTTTCAAACTAATTTTTATGACTAAGACGAAAGAATTGGCTAAGCTTAAATACGATAAGAAAACATATATGTACTGGTATGAAAGCATGCTATT
>JABDLV010000044.1 GCA_013001815.1 Bacteroidia bacterium | reverse complement strand
ATGCCAATCTTCGTAGTAATGTATTTCATCCACACGAGTACCATTAATGTCTGCAAGCACCACTATGCCTTCTGCATTGTTGTATGAAGGCAAAGTTTCCAGATCAACAAATTTGTATGGGTTTTGACTTCCGTATTTTGAGAATAAGGTTGCAAAGTCTTTACTCAATACCATGTACTGCTCCGGAAAAATTGGAATTGCTTTGGAAGTAACACGTAAGGAATTATCTATTACACCAGTTTCAATATCCGCATTGGCCAACCATAAGTCACTTAAATCAATTGCTCTTGATGTTGGATTATATATTTCTACAAAATCTACTTCATCATCTTTTGGATTAAATAATACCTCATTTATAATTAATGTGTTTGGCATTAATTGTTCTGCAATAGAAACGGGATAAGTACTATTGATATTCAACTGATTTCCTGAGCAGTCTGAAAGCGCGCTGTTAACCGTTAGCTCATAAATAAGACCTTGCTGAAAAACAGTGGCAAAGGTTAAGGTAAGCTCAGTATAATCTGAATTATTAGCCATTACATTGGTTGGACTTCCCACACTGTAGTCTAAGGTGTACGTAGAAAGATCTAGAAGATTGCTTGTATCCATTGGCTCATTAAACACCACTATAAATTCACTAGAATTTAAAATAGAAGTATATAAAATGGCAGGGGCTGTGTTATCAATAAAATCCCCATCTACACTATTTAAGTAACCCGGTGTGCCCCCATCTAAATTTTCACTTGCTGTCCAGTTCTGTTCATTAGAACAAGGGTAGTCCACATCAATCTTTTCTAAACTAAAACCACCATCATCTTTCAAATCATCTTTGTACCAATCTCTACTATAGTTTACAAAGTCTAATACTTCAAAATTGCCATTGCGCAAAGTCAGTTCATCGCCTGCATCATTAAGGGTTGGTAACGTGCCCAAACCTAAAACGTCTCCAAATGACGTAAACAAATTTTCATTGCTGTCATCACAAACAATTAAATATGCACCTGCCGGCAATATATACGTAGGAAAAAATTCCGTTGAGGTTCCATCAGTTATGCTCCAGCTGTTCAGGTTAAATGTTTTGTTTGAACGGTTATGAATTTCAATGTATTCTGCCAGCGGTAAATTAACCGGTGGGTTTGCATCAGCCATAATTTCGGTTATCACTACGTCAAATGGCTGTGAAACAGAAATTAAATAATAAGTAAAAGGAATAGTGGTCGGTGCAATTACATTTCCATTTTCATCTTCTACATTATTTATACTAATTGTTCCGGGAACTCCGTCAGGAAAAGGACTGGCAAATGTAAGTTGAATAATTTCTGAATTTACAAATTGAATGGATGTTGGGACTCCAACTCCATTGTCAACAGAGTAATTAGTAAGAGTAGCAGCTATGGCAGAATCTACTGGTTCAGAAAAATTTAATTGCAGTTCTGTATTGCTTAACGTGCTTAGGGCAAATACAGTTGGTTTAATGGTATCACCAATAATATCACCTACATAAAAATCATCAAACAGGTATTGGTCAAATCTTGATGCCGTGCTGTATTTACAATACAAACCAAAAAAGGCAGTACTGCTGTGTGTATTATCTGTTACTGATCCTTGCAATTGATATTGTGTTCCTCCATTTGGATCAACATAAAAGGTCCATTCTCCTCCTGCTTTTCTGGTTACTCGTATTCCTGCATTGGTAGAAGAACCAAATGCAGCAAGACCGGTTAATATTTTTGTATCAATAATGCCATCCTGTCTCCATAATTCTAGAGTATCTGAGCTGCCTGTTTCACCAATTCTTAAATAGTAACCGTTTAATGCTTGATTAAAATCAGACACATCACTCATTAAATACACCTTTACAAAATTGCCAGTTTCAGTAGGATTGAAATCCAATTGCATATAGAATTTCCATTCTGTAGAATCTGCCTGGGTGTTAACGGTACTCAATATCAATGTATCTCCCATTGAATTGTTTCCATTGCTTTGCAACAAGGTGTCGGTGTTGGTAATAAAACTTCCAACATTACCCGTCCAGGTTGGATTAGTGGTTAAATCGAAATCAGAGAAATCATCTGTGAATTGAGAATAGCCACAATGAGCTATTAATAAGAGTAATAGGATAAGGCTTGGCCGCATAGGTAAAAAAGGTAATTTTACAACAAGATAATAATTTATTAAAGTTTGCATTTTAATAGTATGAAAGTCGCAGTTGTAGGCGCCACGGGCATGGTTGGCACAGTAATGTTAAAGGTTTTGGAGGAAAGAAAATTTCCTATAAGCGAATTGTTGCCTGTAGCATCTGAGCGTTCTATTGGCAAAAAAATTACCTATAGTGGAAAAGACTATGAAGTAGTTTCTATGCAAACGGCTATTGATAAGAAACCGGACATTGCCATTTTTTCTGCCGGTGGAGATACATCCAAAGAATGGGCGCCTGAGTTTGCAAAAGTTGGTTGCACCGTAATTGATAATTCTTCTGCCTGGCGCATGGACCCTGATAAAAAATTGGTGGTACCGGAAATTAATGCCAGTGCATTAAGCAATGAGGATAAAATTATAGCCAACCCTAACTGTTCTACTATACAATTGGTGATGGCATTAAATCCATTGCATAAGAAATATAATATTAAGCGAATAGTTATTTCTACTTATCAATCGGTAACAGGTACTGGAGTGAAGGCAGTGCAGCAATTAGAAGGAGAAAGAAAAGGGAGTAACGGAATAGCGGCTTACCCACATCCAATTGATTACAATGTGATACCTCACTGTGATGTCTTTTTAGAAAACGATTACACCAAGGAAGAAATGAAACTGGTAAATGAAACCAGAAAAATTATTGGTGATGATTCTATTCAATTAACTGCAACTGCAGTTCGTGTTCCTGTTAAGGGTGGACATTCTGAAGCAGTAAACATTGAATTTAATTCGGATTATGATGTGAAAGAACTAAAACAATTATTGAATGAGACGGAAGGTATTACTGTTTTAGATAATCCGAAGAATAATGAATACCCAATGCCATTAAATGCAGAACATTCTGATGAAGTGTTTGTGGGAAGAATAAGAAGAGATGAAAGTCAGGCAAACACTGTAAATATGTGGATTGTATC
>JABDLV010000136.1 GCA_013001815.1 Bacteroidia bacterium | reverse complement strand
TTGTCTATTTGCATAATTTGCAGTGTTTTGAGTTGCATTTTTTGCACCTCCAAACCAGTTTTTTATTGAATTAATAATTTGCATCGTATGTATTTTTTAAAGTTTATATATAACTATATACATAGCTTGCAGCAATTAGTTGCCATTGTAACTTAAAATCATTCATTAATTTAGCATTGCATCTTACAGCAAAATAAAACTGTAAGCATTATGAAAATTTGAATCAATGCATCCATTTAAAATAGCTCATTTAGATCACGTTGCCATTAATGTCAAAGACATGAATGTATCTATTGCATGGTATAAAAAGGTTCTAGGCTTAAAAGAATATAGGGTTGAGAAATGGGGTGAATATCCTGTATTTATGCTAAAAGAGAAGTTTGGAATAGCAATTTTTCCGGCAGACTTAAATGACCCCAGCTGTAATCCAAAATCAAATAATGTGAAAATTGATCATTTTGCATTTAATTTAAGCAATGAAGATTTTGAAAAGGCAATTACGCATTACACTTCATTAGAATTAAACTTCACTATTAAAGACCATCATTACTTTAAATCTATTTACACGAAAGATCCGGATGGCCACACAGTTGAACTTACAACACTAGTGGTTGATGAAAAAGAATTTTATTAGAATTAAGTAACGTCTTTATGATGAGCTCGATCATCATGCTTCCCATTTTCCACTGCCATTATTTTTCTTGCTTGTGCAAGTCCTTCAGCTAATAATGCTGCAGGTACAGCAACTATACCTACACCAATAATGAGAATAAAAAACGTAAATATTTTACCACCCACTGTTATAGGGAATACATCACCATAACCAACGGTGGTTAGTGTACCTACAGACCACCATAAACTGCTAAACAAAGATGAAAACTGTTCCGGCTGTGCTTCATACTCAAAATGATGTATACATGCTGCAGACAAGTACAAGAGAACTGCAGAAACTAATAAAAATAACATGATTTCTTCTTTCGCAATTTTAAAAGCAAGCTTAAGCCTACTAATTGCATTGTTGTACCTAGCCAATTTAAATGCCCTGAATATTCTAAATATTCTAAGCACTCTAATTGTACTCAAATCACCGATAGCTAAATAAAATGGGAGTATAGCTAGAAGGTCTATTATTCCTAAAAAACTAAAAATATATTTAAGTGGTTTAGGGCTTAGGAATATTCGCAACAAATATTCAATTGTAAATATCACCACAATTACCCATTCACTTATGTGAAGAACATTTCTCCATTCCTCACTTATATTTGGCTCGGTTAGTAATGCATAAATAATTAATGATAAAACAATAAGTGTTTGTATGAAAATATCAAAAACTCTACCTCCCTTGCTTGTGTTATCATTTACAATTTCGCTTATAGATTCTTTGTTCATATACTGTATTAAAGTCCAATAAAAAACCTGTCAATGCAATCTAACTGCTAATAAGAAAAAAAGTCAGTTGCATTCAAATTCTCGCTTAGAGCTATTAAGTAATTTATTTAAAATGTATGGCTTACAAGATAAATAATGAGACCAAGAGCTAAATTTATTCACTTTTTCGTCTTATTAATTAAGAAAGCATACATTTTTTGTACGAAAAGTTGATTTTTAACCAAATTATATTTTGAAAATAGGTATATGCAAAAATAATCTGTAACTTGATGGATTATTGTTAGGTTTTTTACATTAAAGGCATAACCAATTTAGAATCAGAACCGTATACTCCCCTGAAATCCATCGTTCTGAATTGGGTTTTACATTTGTCTTTAAAAATATTTTAAATTATGATTTCAGCCACTTTGCCGAAAAACGAGCAAGAGCGATTAGAAGCTTTAGATAGTTACAACGTTCTAGATACATTACCCGAAGAAGATTTTGATCAAATAACGAAGATTGCATCTTTTATTTGTAAAACACCAATATCATTAGTCAGCTTGATTGATGAAAGTCGTCAGTGGTTTAAATCACATACCGGTTTAGATGCAACAGAAACGCCAAGGGAGTTGTCATTTTGTGCACACGCAATTAATACACCTGAAGATTTTTTTCAAGTAGAAGATAGCAGGGTGGATGAACGATTTTTTGACAACCCTTTAGTAACGGGTGATCCAAGAGTAATATTCTATGCCGGAATGCCACTGGTAAACCCGGATGGGCATGCACTAGGAACTCTATGTGTTATTGATCATAAACCTGGAAAGCTTAGTGATGACCAAGTGCAGGCTCTTAAGGCATTGGCAAATCAGACCATACATTTACTAGAATTAAGAAAAAGAAATGCAGAGTTAAATGTAAGAAATAAAGAACTAGGCTATAAAAATGAAGAACTACAAGAGTTTGCAAGAGTAGCGGCTCATGATATTAAGTCTCCATTAAGCAGCATTACCATGCTTTCAGAATACTTACTTAAAATGCACACAGAAGATGTTAAGCCAGAAGCGCTTAATATGCTTAACATGCTGAATCTGTCATCGGTTAAATTAAAAAATTTAGTAGATGGGATTTTAGATTACAGTCAAAATGCCAACATATTAAATGAGAAAAAACAATTTATAGATTTACAGGAAATGATTCACAGTACTACTGTGCTCGTTGACTGCAATAATGATTGTAATTTTATGATGCCTTCTCAACAAATAGAAATCTTTACAAATAAAACAGCATTGCAGCAGGTTTTGCTTAATTTAATGGTTAACGCAATGAAATATAATGACAAAGACAAACCTGAAGTAAAAGTTGTGTTTGACGAAACAGATTCTCATTATCACTTTCACATAATAGATAATGGACCAGGAATTAAAGCTGAAGATCAAGAACGTATTTTTGAATTATTTGAAGCACTGGATGGCGAAGATAGATTTGGAAATACAGGAACGGGCATAGGCTTATCAACCGTTAAAAAGTTAGTAGAAGGTTTAGGTGGCAAAATAACAGTTACCTCAGAATATGCTAATGGAACAACCTTTAGCTTTACTATTCAAAAAGTTTCTAAAAATATTTATAAGGATGAGCAATTAGTTGCTTAAGGTTTCCTTATACGCTATCAGCTCATTTCTTCTTTTTACACATTATTTTATTAAGTCCTTGAATAAGTAGTATTTCTTATATTTATACTTCATTTAAGCTAATATTGAATGTCAGAATTTCCTTCTGTATGGAGCAATTGGTTCGAAATTCCTGTAAGCAATTTTGAAAGAGCCAAAAATTTTTATAACACAATATTTAACATGGATATGCATGTTAGTGATTTTGAATCACTGAAAATGGGTGTTTTTCCACACGCTACAACAGGCTGTGCTATTGTTAAAGGCAAAGACTATACACCAGGTGAAATTGGACCGGTAATTTATCTTAACGCTGACCCGGATCTAACTACAGTTCAGAACAAGATTGAAGCAGCAGGTGGTAAAATTATTCAAATCAAAAAACTAATTTCTAAAGAACACGGTTACATGGCTTTGTTTAATGACACCGAAGGGAATAGATTAGCACTTTGGAGCAACAAATAGCTATGGTAACAAATAAAAAAAGCCGCGGGGTAAAAAGCAGAGTTAACAGCTTTAAGTATGCCTTTGAAGGACTGTCTACTTTATTTAAGAGCGAACCTAATGCCTTAATTCATTTGTTGGCCGTATTAGTGGTAGTGTTTTTTGGAATCTTTTTTGAAATTAATAAGCAAGAATGGATTATCGTGCTTTTATTATTTGCCCTTGTATTTATTTCTGAGTTGTTTAATTCAGCAATTGAATACTTATCCGATATAATTACTACCGACCATCATCCGTTAATTAAAAAAATAAAAGATATGGCTGCTGCTGCAGTTCTTATTTCGGCACTCATTTCGTTGGCTATTGGTTTAATTATTTTCATTCCCAAAATAGGCACCTTTTTAGATTCGTTTTAGATGCGAAAACTATTCTGCTTTATTATTTTGGTGTTAGACATTTTCAATTTAAATGCACAACAGATATATACATCAGAACACTCTATAATGGGCAGCAAATTTATGTTTACCATTATTTGTGAAGATAAAACACAGTCAGACCGGTTGATGTTGATGGCAGAAAATGAAGCCAAAAGAATTGAAAATAAAATTTCATCTTGGAATCCACAATCAGAAACAAGTAAAATAAATATGTTGGCCGGTATTGAGCCGGTTCAAGTTTCTTCTGAATTATTTGAACTAATAAATAGGTGTAAAAATGTTTCTGAATTGAGTCAGGGTGCATTTGACATAACCTATGGATCATTCAATAATGATTTGTGGAAATTTAACACAAATATGAAGTCGTTACCAGACAGTGCACTGGCAAAACAAGCAGTTGAAAAAATAAATTACAGAAATGTTATTCTGAATGAAGAAGATTCTACAATCTATTTAAAAGATAAAGAAACAAGAATAGGGTTTGGTGCCATTGGAAAAGGATATGCGGCAGAAAAAATAAAGCAGCTACTTATGAATGAAGGTGTAAAGAGCGGAATAGTGAATGCAGGAGGAGATCTGGCTGTTTGGGGAAAACAAATTAATGGAGAAGAGTGGACAATTGCAATTGCAAACCCAGATTTAAAACACAGTGTATATTCTTTCTTGAAAATAAGCAATACCTCTGTAGTTACATCGGGCAATTATGAAAAGTATGCTATTATAGATGGAGTTAAGTACTCGCATATTATTAATCCTAAAACAGGCTTGCCCATTAGTGGAGTTAAAAGCGTTACCGTAATTTGTAATAATACAGAGTTGGCAGATGCACTTGCCACTGCAGTTTATGTGATGGGCATAAACCCTGGTATCGATTTAATAGAACAGCTTGAAGGAGTTGAGTGTTTTATAATAGATCAAAAAGACAAAGTTCATTCTACTTCAAATATTAAACTCCAGTAATAAATAATTGTATATATTCAATCTAGAATATGAGACATGTTGTAGATTTCTTAGTAATTGGATCAGGTATAGCAGGGCTTACCTATGCGTTAAAGGTAGCAGACCTTGGGAAAGTTCTAATCATTACTAAATCTAATGAGGATGAATCAAATACTAAGTATGCCCAAGGCGGCATTGCTGTATCTTCAAATGATCCACAATCAATAGAAAGCCATATTACCGACACATTGGAATGTGGTGATGGGTTGTGCAATGAAGAAATTGTTAGAATGACAATTACAGAAGGGATTGAAAGACTAAAAGAGCTTATTGCGTGGGGAACTAAGTTTGACAAGAATGAAGAGGGAGCTTTTGATTTAGCGAAAGAAGGCGGCCATTCTGAAAATCGCATTCTACACCACAAAGACATTACCGGAAAAGAAATTGAACGTGCGTTATTAGAAAAAATACACCAACACCCAAATATTTCAATTTGGCCACATTATTTTTCAATTGATTTAATAACTCAACATCATCTTGGAGAAAAAATTACAAAAGACTCTAACAACATTATGTGTTTTGGGGTGTATGCATTAAATCAAAAGACCCGAGATGTAGATACCCTTCTTGCAAAGAAAATATTAATGGCTGCCGGTGGAAACGGCCAAGTGTATAGAACTACCACTAACCCTAAAATTGCGACAGGCGATGGAGTTGCCATGACGTATAGAGCAAAAGGTAAAATTGACAATATGGAATTCGTTCAATTTCATCCAACAGCCATGTATCAACCCAATGTTAGTCCAAGTTTTCTGGTAAGTGAAGCGGTAAGGGGCTTTGGTGCAGTACTTCGCAATCATAACAATGAAGAATTCATGCAGCGCTATGATGAAAGAGGTTCATTGGCACCTAGAGACATCACTGCTCGTGCCATTGATAATGAAATTAAACAAAGTGGGGAAGAATATGTCTATTTAGATTGCACACATTTAGATAGAATGAAATTTCTAGACCATTTTCCGAATATTTACGACAGGTGTAAAAAAGCAGGGTTTGATTTGTTTGAAGACTACATCCATGTTGCTCCTGCTGCACACTACATGTGCGGTGGAATTGCAGTTGATAAAAATGGAGCAACATCCATTCAAAATTTATACGCAACAGGAGAATGTTCTAGCACCGGACTGCACGGAGCAAATCGCTTAGCGTCAAATTCATTACTTGAAGCTTTAGTATTTTCACATAGAGCCGCAGAAGAAACAAAAAACACAATCAATGCTACTGCTATTAATGAGAACATTCCTGATTGGGATGCAGAGGGTACTACCCAACCGGATGAGATGATATTGATAATGGAAAACAGACGTGAACTAAAAGCAATAATGAGTAACTATGTTGGTATTGTTCGATCTAACACCAGACTACAAAGAGCTCTAAACCGATTGCATATTATTTATAGTGAAACAGAAGAGCTTTATAAGAAAACCGTAATCTCATCTCAATTGTGCGAATTGAGAAATGTAATAAATGTGGCCTATCTCATTATAAAATCGGCACAAGCACAAAATGAAAACCGTGGCTTACATTATAGTTTAGATAATGTAAAACACAGCACAACACTGTTAAATCAATAATGTCATTCGTAGCATTAAAACAATCCATTTTCTCTGATTCAATTGAAGCTAATTTTAATTCAGTTGCTTTGGATATATTTAAACACCAAGCCGAACACTGCAATGTATACAAAGACTATTTAAACTTGCTATCGATTGATGTGAATTCCATTCAGAACATCATTGACATTCCATTCTTACCAATTGAATTATTTAAAAGCCATAAGGTAATTAGTTCTGATAAACCTGCAGAAATCATATTTGAAAGCAGTGGAACAGGTGGCGACAGAAGCAAACACCATGTACTTTCAGCCGATCTATATAATAAAAGCATTAAGAAATGCTTCGAACATTTTTATGGTGACATTAATCAATATGATTTTTATGCTTTATTGCCTAGCTATTATAACAACAAAAACTCTTCTTTACTTTATATGGTAAATGAGTGGCTTAAGTTAAGAGGACAGAATGCTAATCAATCATATTTACAGAAGCCTACAGATTTAAAACAAGCGCTGGAAAAATATAATAGGAGTAAAATTCCTTTTATTATTGGAGTCAGTCATTCCTTATTAGATTTTGCAGAACAATTTTCTATAACAATTCCACAACATATTGTTATGGAAACCGGAGGAATGAAAGGAATGCGAAAAGAAATGATTAGAGAAGAATTGCACCAGATTCTCAAAAAATCATTCGGAGTGAATCAAATACACTCAGAATACGGAATGACAGAGCTTTTATCACAGTGTTATTCTAAAAGTGAAGGCATATTTAATACTCCACCTTGGATGCAAATCTTAATAAGAGATGTAAATGACCCTATGCTATTGCTTGAAGATGGCATTACTGGAGGCATAAATATTATTGATCTGGCCAACATTAATTCTTGTAGCTTTATAGCCACACAAGATTTAGGAAAAAAAGTAAATAAGAATCAATTTGAGATGCTTGGCCGCTTTGACAATAGTGACATAAGGGGCTGCAATCTATTAACTACAAATCAATGAGCGATAAAAAAAGAATGACAATTATAATTCTATCTGTTTTAACGGGCAGCTTACTTTCTTATATGTTATTTATTTTTAGAAAGGGCACACTGACATCTCACGATTATTTTATGCTTTTTACCAATATGGGGTTTGCCTTATTAATCGTTTTAGGAATAGGTTTCTATCTGTTAAAAAGAAAAAAACAAGATTAATTGGCAGAAAGCAGGTAGTAGTTCTTTTTACCCCTTTGAACTAAAATATATTTGTCATTCAACAAGTCTTCTGAACCAATCATCTGCTCATTACTAGTTACTTTTTGCTTGTTGATGCTAACACCACCACCTTTAATCATTTTTCGAGCTTCATTCTTTGATGGGAACACTTGAGATTTTTCAGTTAATAAATCCACCACATCAATTTTATTCTGCAACTCACTTTTTGCAATATCAAATTTAGGTACACCATCGAATACACTCAATAGCATATCTTCGGAAATAGTTTTCAATTGATCTGTAGTTGATTTACCAAATAAAATCTTAGAAGCATCTTGTGCTTTTTGCAATTCTTCTTTTGAATGTACCATAGCTGTAATTTCCTCGGCCATGCGCTTTTGTAGCACTCTAAAACCGGGATCTTTATCATGCTCTTCAATCAAGCTATCAATTTCATCTTTACCAAGAAGCGTAAATATTTTTATATAACTCTTAGAATCTTCATCTGAACAGTTTAACCAAAACTGGTAAAACTTATACGGTGAAGTTAAATTGGGATCTAACCATACATTGCCCTCTTCTGATTTTCCAAACTTAGAGCCGTCTGCTTTCTTAATTAATGGCGCTGTTAAAGCGAATGCATCATCTCCTCCCATTCTTCTAATTAACTCTGTACCCGTAACAATATTCCCCCATTGGTCAGAACCGCCAACTTGCAATTTACATTGATGATTTTTGTTTAGATAGAAAAAATCATACCCCTGAACTAATTGGTAACTAAATTCAGTGAAGGACATCCCCGTTTCTAGGCGGTTTTTAACTGAGTCTTTTGCCATCATATAATTTACGGTCATATGTTTTCCAACATCGCGTATAAAATCTAAAAAACTAAACTCTTTAAACCAGTCATAGTTATTTAGCATGACCGCCTTGTTGTCTCCATCAGAAAAGTTTAGAAATTTTTCTAGTTGCTTTTGCTGTCCGGCTAAATTCTTTTCAATTATATCTATGCTTAATAAATTACGCTCATCCGATTTACCGGAGGGGTCTCCAACCATTCCGGTTGCACCACCAAGCAATACAATAGGCGTATGTCCACATCGTTGTAAATGCGTAAGCAGCATTACGGGCACCAAATTGCCGACATGCAAAGATTCTGCAGTGGGATCAAATCCTGCATAGCCACAGATCTTTTCCTTAGCCATTAGCTCTTCTGTACCAGGCATAATATCATGTATCATGCCGCGCCACTTTAATTCTTCTACAAAGTTCATTGTAATAATTTGCATCAAATATAAGCAAATATACATCTGTTCAATTTGAGCAACATTTAATATTTTAATATAATATTGCAGCATGATATTAGTAACCGGTGCAACAGGCCTAGTTGGAGTTCAACTGCTATTTGACTTAACCAGTCAGGGCAGCACAGTAGTTGCAATGAAACGGAGCACATCTAATATGACAGTCTTCAATAACACATTTAAAAATCATCAGAATTTAACTGAAAAAATTAATTGGGTAAAGGCAGATTTGTTAGACCCACTTTCTTTAGAAAAAGCGCTGATAAATATTGACTACGTTTATCATTGTGCGGCTTTTGTTTCGTTTGATAGTAAGGAAGTCAATAAAGTTCTAGAAATTAATATTGATGGAACCGCAAATCTGGTAAATGCTTGTCTTGAAAATGGAGTGAAGCACTTTTGTCATGTCAGCTCAGTGTCGGCATTAGGAAATAAACTGGTTAATGGTAAATTGACAGAAAAAGCTGAAGCATTTAGTTTTAAAAACAAATCTACTTATGCCATAAGTAAACACAAAGCAGAAAGAGAAGTTTGGCGTGCACGTGCAGAAGGCTTGAAAGCATTTGTTGTCAGTCCTACTATTATTTTCGGTAGAGGAGATTGGAATACAGGCAGCTCTGCACTCTTTACCAAACTAAACAAAGGGTTTCCTTTTTACACTAGTGGAGTTAACGGTTTTGTTGACGTAAGAGATGTTTCCAACTGTATGATTCGGCTAATGAAGAAACAAATAGATGGAGAAACATATATTCTATGTTCTGAAAATTTAAGCTACAAAGAGATTTTTACATTAACAGCGCAGGCACTCAACAAAAAACCACCATTTATAAAACCACCTAATTGGCTAAATCACATTTTTTGGAGACTAGAATATTTCAGAAGCAAAATTTCTGGTTATCCACCGGTGATTACTAGAGAAACTGTAGCCACCTCTATGACCAAAAGTTATTTTTCTAATGAGAAAATTAAAAAAGAACTGAATTACGAATTCATTACCATTAAAGAGTCGGTGAAAAATACGTGCAAACTTTTTTTAGAAGATCAGCAATAGAATTAATTGCTTTCTATTTCTACCTGTCTCTTTCTGAGCTCTTCTATAACGTCACCATAAAGTTTTTCCATTACCTCCAATTCGGAAGAATAAAACAAGAAACTTCTATCAAAATCTTCAGCTGAAATTTTATAAGTATCAAAAACATAATTATACATGGCTTCAGGCTTAGGCTTATTAGACATCCCTTTGTTTTTCAAGAACATAATTGCCACTTCAGACTGTTGTATATCAGTAACAACTTGCACCATTGTATCATAAGGTATTACATCAGCAGGAATTTCAACCTCTTTTTGCTTGCAAGATAGGAAGCACATTATTACTACTATAAAAGTTACTAGCTGTTTCATTACCTGTCAAATTTTAAGCGCATACCCCGGCTAGATTCATCAAACGTTCCTTCATTATACACCAGGTTACCATTTACAAATGTTTTCGCAACTGAAGATTTAAATTCTTGTCCCTCAAATGGAGACCACCCACATTTATACAATAAGTTACTCTTATCTACTTTCCACTTTTTATTTAAATCTACCAGAACCAAATCTGCATAATACCCTTCTCTAAGATAACCTCGCTTTTCAACCTTAAAACAAATGGCCGGTGCATGACTCATCTTCTCAACAATTTTTTCTAAACTGATTTTTCCATTGTGATAACATTCTAGCATAGCTACCAATGCATGCTGAACCAAGGGTCCACCGGAAGGCGCTTTTGTATACACATTTTGCTTTTCTTCCAAAGTATGTGGCGCATGATCAGTTGCAATAATGTCCAATGTATCATCTAACAAGCCTTTCCAAATAGCTGCACGATCGTTTTTAGTTTTTACGGCAGGATTCCATTTAATAAAAGTCTTTTTATCTGCATAATCTTCATCACTAAACCATAAATGATGAATGCATACCTCTGATGTAATTCGCTTTTCTCTTAACGGTAAATCAGATTTAAACAGTTCCAGCTCCTTTTCAGTACTAATATGCAATACATGCAATCTTGCATTATTCTTTTTTGCTAATTCAATTGCAAATGATGATGACAAATAGCACGCCTGGTCACTTCTAATAATTGGGTGCATTTCTATTGGAATGTCATCACCATACTTGTCATAATATTTTTTAAAATTTTCTTTTACTGTTTTTTCATCCTCACAATGTGTAGCAATTAACATTGGACATTGAGAAAATAAAGTATCCAATGTTTTTTCATCATCTACTAACATGTTACCAGTAGATGAACCCATAAAAATTTTAACTCCACTTACTTCTTTAATATTAGTTTTTAAAATTTCATCAATATTATCATTAGTGGTACCCATGAAAAACGAATAGTTCGCTATGGATTTCTTACTGGCAATATCATACTTGTCTTTAAGTAACTCTTGCGTAACCGCCTGTGGCACAGTATTTGGCATCTCCATAAATGAAGTTATTCCTCCAGCAACGGCTGCCTTCGATTCTGTATAAATTTCTGCTTTATGTGTAAGTCCAGGTTCTCTAAAATGCACCTGATCATCAATTACACCGGGTAATAAATGCAATCCTTCAGCATTTATTTCAGTGTGGTTTTCATCACCCAAACTTATTTGATTATCAACTTTGTCAATTAAGCCATCTTTGATTAATACATCTTTGATTGCAATGACTCCTTCATTAACAACCGTTGCATTTTTTATAAGTGTTGTTTTTAACATTATTTATTTTCCCCAATCATTTTTGATGGATCAACCCACTTATCAAATTCTTCTTCAGTTAATAATCCTAAATCCAAAGCTGCTTGTTTTAAAGTAGTACCCTCACTGTGTGCTTTCTTTGCAATTTTTGCTGCACTTTCATATCCAATATGAGTGTTTAATGCGGTTACGAGCATTAAAGAGTTATTTAAGTTTTCTTTTATTCTGTTTTCATTTGGCTCAATACCCACAGCACAATTATCATTAAATGATTTGCAAGCATCTCCTATTAATCTGGCAGACATTAATAAATTATAAATCATAACAGGTTTAAACACATTCAATTGAAAATGACCGTTCATCCCTGCAGTTGTAATTGCCGCATCGTTACCTATGACTTGAGCACACACCATCGTTAATGCCTCTGCCTGAGTAGGATTTACTTTCCCGGGCATGATAGATGAGCCCGGTTCGTTAGCAGGTATAATTAACTCACCTACACCACATCTGGGACCAGAAGCCAGCAACCTAATATCATTTCCAATTTTCATCAAGCTCACAGCAAGTGTTTTTAAAGCACCGGAAGTTTCAACAATTGCATCATGTGCTGAAAGAGATTCAAATTTGTTAGCAGCTGTTTTAAAAGGCAAGCCACTAATGTTTGCAATTTCTTTTGCTACTTTTTCAGAATATCCACCTGGTGTATTAATCCCCGTACCAACAGCAGTACCACCCAAAGCCAGTTCTGACAAATGTTCTAATGTATTATTAAGGGCTTTTAATCCATGTTCTAATTGACTAACATAACCGGAAAACTCCTGCCCTACAGTTAATGGAGTTGCATCCATTAAATGAGTTCTTCCAATTTTAACCACATTTTTAAATGCTGTAGCTTTAGCACTCAACGTTTCTTTTAATTCAGTAACTTTTGGTATGGTATTCTCAGTAATTAGCTTGTATGCCGCAATGTGCATGGCCGTTGGAAATGTGTCATTTGAAGATTGTGATTTATTCACATCATCATTAGGATGTAATGCTTTTTCCTTGTCTTCTAATTTGCCTCCGTTAATTACATGACCTCTGTTTGCAACAACCTCATTCACATTCATATTACTTTGAGTACCGGAACCTGTTTGCCAAACAACCAATGGAAATTGTGCATCTAGTTGACCTGATTTCAATTCTTCGCAAGCCTTTTCAATGAGCTCACATTTCGTTTTATCTAAAACACCTAACTCATTATTCGTTCGTGCTGCTGCCATTTTTAATATAGCAAACGCATGAACGATTTCAATAGGCATGGTTTGATTTCCAATTTTAAAGTTTTGCAATGAACGTTGTGTTTGCGCACCCCAGTATTTATCTGAAGGCACTTTCACTTCACCCATTGTATCATGTTCTATTCTATATTCCATAATTATAGATTTAATTTATTCTTTAACCGCCCCAAACTCCATCAAATATGCTTTAATAAAAGGGTTTAGATCACCATCTAATACAGCAGCTACATTTGAAGTTTCCATTCCGGTTCTTATATCTTTTACCATTTTGTAAGGATGCAACACATAATTTCTAATCTGTGAACCCCACTCAATTTTTTTCTTTGAGCTTTCTACTTCGTCTTTGGCCTCATTCCTTCTTCTTATTTCCAATTCATACAACTGAGATTTTAACATCTTAATTGCCTTATCTTTATTCTGTCCTTGTGAACGCTGTTGTTGGCATTCTATAATAATACCGGTTGGACCGTGCTTAAGCCGAACCGCAGTTTCAACTTTATTTACATTTTGACCTCCTTTGCCACCGGCTCTGTATGTTTCCCAGGTTATTTCACTAGGATTCACATCAACATTCACAGAATCATCAACAAGGGGATAACAAAATACAGAAGCAAAAGAAGTATGTCTTTTTGCATTTGAATCAAATGGCGAAATTCTAACTAAGCGATGAACCCCGTTTTCGCTTTTTAAATAACCGTAAGCAAATTCTCCTTCAAATTCCAACGAGCATGATTTAATTCCAGCCCCATCGCCATCTTGCTTGTCTAATACAGCTACTTTATATTTATTCTCTTCCCCCCAGCGCAAATACATACGCATTAACATCTCTGCCCAATCCTGACTTTCTGTTCCACCTGCACCTGAATTAATGGACAATACACAACCCAATCCATCCTCTTCTCCGCTCAACATATTTTTAAACTCCAGATCTTCAACAAGCGTTAATGTTTGCCCATAATGCTTCTCAACTTCTAAATCGGTTGCTTCTCCTTCTTGCAAAAACTCAAACAATACTGCTAAATCTTCGATTGACTTTTCTAGTTGTGAATACGCTTTTGTCCAGGATTTTTTTCGCTTTATATTTTTTAAAACTTCTTGAGCTGCCTTAGGGTCATTCCAAAAATCTGTTTGTTGGGTAACTTGCTCTTCCTCTTCAATTAATTCTAATTTCCGATCGATGTCAAAGATGCCTCCTCAGAGCAACACCTCGCTCTTGTAACTCTTTTAATTGTTCTTCTACCATAGAAATGCAAAATTAACAATTATAGTATTTTTAGAAACACCTGTTTTTAACGAGCATTTTGTAGCTGATTCATAATAAACTCCATTTCAAATCCCTTGCTTTGCAAATGCCTGCTAATTTTCGCCTTGTCCTCAAAACTTAACACTTCACCAAAGTCTTTTCTCTTAGCTTGATATACTACTTCGATTTTCTGTAAATAATCTTCCTCTGAGATTACGTTCATTGATTTATCAATAATATCCCCCTGAACAAACTTTTTTCTCAGCGCATATTTAATTTTTATCCTGCCCCAATTCTTAAACCTAAACTTTCCTTGAGTGAAATTTTTTGCAAAGCGCTCATCATTAATTGAACCATTTTCTTTTAGCTCATCAATTATTTTTTGATGAAAGGTTATAGGTGCCTCAATGCATTTAAGCTTTTGTTTAATCTCAAACTCACTTCTATCTTGGTAATTAATGAACCGTTCTATTTTGTTAATTGCTTCCTGATAATCCATTTTAAATCTAAACCGTAAAGAATTAAATATCTCTACCTTGTTTGCTTTTACAATATGCAAAATAAAAATGCTTTAGCTCTTCTTTTAACGGCAAACTTTGTTTCAGGTATTGCACAGGGCATTACTATGCTTGCCATACCATGGTATTTTTTTAACATTATAGATGAAGCAAAATTTTTCGGTTACCTCTATGCAATTATTACCATATCTACGTTACCCTGGAATATTTTTGCCGGTAGTTTAATTGATAAATACTCACGAAAGAAAATTTTTATGGGAATTACATCAATTAGCGGCTTACTTATAGGTCTTATCGCTTTATATGGATTCAGCCAAAATGGTTTGTCTATTAATTTAATTGCCTTGGTATTTATCATTACCATTCTCAATTTTAGCATACACTACCCTACTTTGTATGCGTTTGGACAAGAAATTACAGAAAAGAGCAAGTACCATAAATTAAGCACCTACTTTGAAATTCAAAACCAAGTTGGCTCCATGTTTTCCGGGGCTATTGCCGTAATATTGCTTAGTGGTGTAGATGCAAGCGGTTTAAATTTTTTAGGACTAAACCTAAACCTGCCTTTTGAAATAGAGGCATGGCCCATACATAAAATTTTTGCTGTTGATGCAATTACTTATTTTATCGCTTTTACATTGATTCTATTATTAAAGTATAAATCTTTTAAACCTAACAAGGAAGAGAGCCGAAGCACTGTGCAGCGAATAAGAGCGGGTTTTACCTATTTAAAAGACAACCCATTATTGCTAATGTTTGGTACGCTCACCTTATCTGTATTTATTGTAATACTTGTTGAGGCCTTTTTACTACTCCCTCAATATGTCGCTAATCACTTAAATGAGTCTGCAGATGTGTTTGCTTCTGGAGATATTTATTACTCATTAGGGGCGATATTAGCTGGATTCATAACAGTTAGGTTGTTCAAACAAACAACCACACTTAAGGGCATAATTGTTTTAATGATGATTGCTGGCGGAATATTTATCTGGATAGCATTTACATTTAGTCTATTTGTCTTTTACTTAATCTCATTACTAATAGGCTTTACCAATGCGGGCGTTAGAATATTGCGGGTCACTTATTTATTTAGGCATATTAATAATGATATCATGGGGCGAGTTTCGAGCATCTTTTCAATGACGCATATTGTTTTTAGAGCTCTGTTGATTTACATATTCTCATACACCTTTTTTACAGAAAGCAATAATGTCATTTATGCATACTTGATCAGTGGTGTGTTTGTGTTAATTAGCATTATACCTTTACTAATCAATTATAAAACATTAGTGGCGCTAAAAATTAATGAGACTAGTTAACAATGGCTTTAGGTACTGCATCTATAAGCTCTTTGGTATATGCTGTTTGAGGGTCGTTATATATTTCTTCAGCTGCACCAATCTCAACAATACTTCCTCCTTGCATTACCATCATTCTGTCTGATATAAATTTAACAACACTTAAGTCATGCGAAATAAACAAATAAGACATGCCAAATTCTTCCCGCAGCTCTATTAATAAATTTAATACTTGAGCTTGCACAGAAACATCTAATGCCGAAACAGACTCATCACAAATAATTAATTTAGGCTTTAGAGCAAGCGCACGAGCAATGCAAATTCGTTGCCTTTGGCCTCCGGAAAATTGATGTGGGTATCTATTCAAATGCTCTTCATTCAACCCAACACGTAAAAGTAATTTCGTGGCTATTTCTTTTCTACCACTGGCATTCTTCCCAATTCCATGTACAAGCATTGGCTCTGTTAATATTTCCAATACCCTTTGTCTAGGGTTTAGCGATGCATAAGGATCTTGAAATATGATTTGAATATCCTTGCGAAGTGGTCTAAATTCAGAATCACTTAACGAATCAATTGCAGATCCACTGAACACCATCTCACCTGCATTCGCAGTTAATAGTTTTAAAACCGTTTTACCAAGTGTTGATTTACCACAACCGGATTCTCCCACTAATCCCAGAGTCTCTCCCGGGTATAAACTAAAAGATACATTATTTACGGCCTTTAAAATTGTCCGATTCTTTTTGAGCATGGCCTTTTTAGAAACAAAATGTTTTTCAATACCCGTCACTTCCAAAATAGGTTGTTGCTGTTGCAACATTTCCAGTCGCTCAATAATTTCTTCCGGCTTATAAAAATCAAGTACTAAATCACTGCTATTTCCACTTAAAAAAGAATCGACAGTGGGTAACCTTTTTAATTTATTATCCAATGGCGGCCTGGATGCTAACAATGCTTTTGTATAATTGTGTTCAGGGTTAGAGAAAATATTTTTACAACTGTTCTCTTCTACAATATTGCCATCCTTCATCACTATCACTCTATCTGCAATTTGCCCAACCAAATTTAAATCGTGGGTAATAAACAAAACAGATAGACCCAATTCTTTTTGAAGCTCTTTAATTAAGTCCATAATTTTACTCTGCACAGTAACATCTAAAGCTGTTGTAGGTTCATCACATATTAGTATCCTGGGCTTGCATATAAGAGCCATTGTTATCATTACACGCTGTAATTGTCCACCGGATAATTCGTGCGGATATGCCCTGTAAATGCGCTCAGGGCTAGGTAAACCCACCTTTTCAAACAAGCCTAAAACTTCCTTCTTTCCTTGCTCCAAGCTTCCCTTACTGTGATTCAAAAAGGCCTCTAATACCTGCTTTCCACAACGCATTACCGGATTTAAAGAGGTCATTGGTTCTTGGAATATCATGCTCACAATATTCCCTCGAATAGTTGATTTTACGCTTTCATCAGACGAGATCAGCTCTACCTGTTGGTCATTAATGGTTAGGTGAATTTGACCCGAGATTTTGGCATTTGCATTGGGCAATAATTGAATTACAGAAAGTGCGGTTAGGGTTTTGCCGGAGCCAGACTCTCCAACCAATCCTACAATTTCGTTTTCATATAATTGGAACGAAATTCCCTTCAGGGCACTTTGCCAACCCGATTGAGCCTTAAAGTCAATTTGAAGATTATTAACAGATAGAATTTCCTTATTCAAATTATGTTATTTATCGATAACATAATGTTAGACAAAAAGCCATAAAAAGAAAAGTCCTCTGCTCAGAAGAACAAAGGACTTTTCAAGGTTTATAAAATAGGGGTTATTAGTTGGGTTTATTTAAATTCTAAAACTATTTCATTTGAATCAAATTGCTGAGGAAGGGGTTGCCCTATATCTCCTAATTGCAATCTCCATTGCGTTGCACTAATTGGCTCAATTAATCCTTTTCTGAATTGATGAACCGGCAAAGCTTCACCTACTGTATTAGCCGTTGGCAAAGACTTAAACTTAATGTATATACCATTTACAGTATATTCAGTAACGCCTTGCGAAACGTTATCAATTGTCATGCTTGCTACACCGTTGGCTTGCAATTCTATCTCAATGGTTTGACCCATTGCTGTCTCACCAGTATATGTACCATAATTGCTAAACGATTGAGCTATTGATGCTACACTAAAAAGGCAACATGCTATTAATAATGTAAATAATTTTAGATTTTTCATTTTATTATATTTTTTACTGAGGGTTAACAATTTAAAAATCCCGATGGTGGAAATCACCACCGGGATTGATTGAATATTATTGAACAATAATTCTTATTGTTTCTTTATAGTCTGCGATTTGAACATGAACAAAGTAAACTCCTTTAGCATAACCGCTGAAGTCATAAGTTCTGTTGTTTACGCCAATCTCCATGTAATCTGCTTCAGTATGCATTATTCTTCCTGTAATATCTCTTACAGTTAATACATATTGCTCATTCACATCAGAGTTCATTTCAACATATAAGTTACCGTGTGTTGGGTTTGGATATGCTATCATATCAAAGTTCCAACCGGTATTAGGACCTTGTGGCTTAATAACTGTACCTGGGCAACCCAAGAATCCGTTATCAGCACCATCTAAGTAGTTAGCATTCACAGCAGCAATTGCTGTAGCATACTGCAAGCCTGTGTATGAAGTACTCATACCACCTAGGTGTGCATTAGCGCTATCTGCTAACTGCTTCACAGTCCATCCGGTAAAGTCACCACTTAATATTTCTAATTGTCCAAGTACCGTTCCACTTCCTGGAGCCCAGTTAGGATCGTATTGGTCAAAACGCATATTCAATGTAAGAGCAACTAACTCTGCAGCCAATGTATTACCATAGGTAACAGAAGTTGGGTTACTCAAGTTCATTGTCAATGGCATCATAGGACCAGAACTTGGTAAGAACATCTTAACAGCAGTTACTGATGTTAAGTGAAGTGTGTTTGCACCACCAATTGTCAATCCACCAGGGAAAGCAAATGGGAAGTGTTGTGACAAGTAGAATCCGGCATTCATGCTATCAGGAACTACATTCCAGCTTGTAACTGTTTCAGTTCTGAAGTTAGCACAAGTAGTATCCGGTTCACCAACAATTACTATTGCAAATCCGGTACAACCTTCAGAATCTACCACAGTAACTTGATAAGTACTTGCAGTTAATCCGCTAATACTTGTACCTGTTTGAGCAGGAACAGTATTCCAAGAATATGTATATGGAGCAGTTCCACCAGTTGTAGAAACCACACTTGCTGTACCATCAGATCCACCCATGCTTGTAGCATCGGTTCCTGTAGCAACAATTGCAATTGGGTCTGGACTACCTAATGTTACACTACATACCGTAGAACAACCGTTGGCATCCGTTACCGTTACATCATATGCACCAGCAGCCAATCCAGCTTGCGTCATCATAGTTGAACCATTGCTCCATGCATATGTGTATGGTGCAGTACCACCTGAAGCAGCAACACTAACCGCGCCATCGCTAGCTCCGGCACATGTTAAGTCAGCTCCACTTGCACTGCATACTAATAATGCAGGCTCTGTAATGCTTCCACCATTAAAGATAACAGCACAACCAGCAGCATCCGTTACAGTTACAGCAAATGGTCCGGCAGGTAATCCTGAGATATCCTCCATTGTAGAACCATCATGCCACATAAATCCGTAAGGTGAAGTACCACCGGCAACACTAATATCTATAGCACCATCTGCACCGCCTTTACAAGTTACATGTGTAATTACACCGGTAACATCTAATGCTGTTGCAGGTTGGCCAATAGTTACAGTAGCTGAGCCAATACAACCGTTTTGGTCGCTTACTAATATGTCATAGCTACCAGCAATTAAGTCAGTTGCAGTTGCATTTGTCTGACCATCACTCCATAAGTATGCGTATGCTGGGTTACCACCAGACGCTACCACTGTAGCACTTCCGTTATTACCACCTACACATGTTACATTAACAATTGAAGTAGTAAGAACTATTGGATCCGGCTCTGTTAATGTGATTGTTTCAATTACAGAACAGTTCGCGTTAGTTACTGTTACAGTATATGTACCAGGTCCTAAGTTCGATCTGTCTTCATCTGTAGAACCGTCATCCCACACGTATGTAGCAGGACCACCAGTTATCATGATTAAGTCTATGTATCCGTCATTAGCACCATTACATCTGATGTTATCACCACCAATATAAGTTGGCGTGCTCAACACGAAGTTAGGTCCATCTATGCTTGGTACTTTAGCACATATCACAATCTCACAACCATTAGCATCTGTTACGGTTACAAAATGACTTCCAGCTGTTAAGCCTGTAGCCATTGAATCCGTTTGAGCCGGAGTAGTGTTCCAAGAATATGTATATGGAGCAGTTCCGCCCATAACAGTTACCGTTGCACTACCTGTTGCATTTCCACAAGAAGCAGAGTCAGTAAGAACTGTATATGTCAAGGCTAAAGACTCTCCAATTACAACGCTGTCCATCGACACACATCCATTAACATCAGTTACTGTTATGTAGTAAGTACCTGCCGCCAGATTACTTATAGAAGGAACGTCAGCTCCCGTACTCCATAAGTAGCTATATGGACCAGAACCACCGGTTACGCTTACAGTAGCAGAACCATCACCGTAGCCATTACATGTAGCATCAATACCAGTAGTAGATGTTAACAATGAATCAGGTTCACCAATAGTTGCAGTTCCCATAAACATACATCCAAGCGTATCAGATATAGTTAATGAGTATGTTCCGGCAACAACACCCGTTAAGTTCATGGTTGTTGCACCATTAGACCACATGAATGTTAATGGAGCTGTTCCACCATTCAAGCTGCTTAATATTATAGAACCATCTGTTCCACCTGCACATGTTACATTCGTTGGAAGTAACAATGTAGAGATTGGAGCAGGCTCATGAACCGTAGCCGCACATACTGTTGTACATCCGTTAGCATCTGTAACAATTACAGTATACGTACCGGAAGTTAAGCCTGTAGCTATAGCATTGGTCTGTATTGGAGTTGTATTCCAAGAGTAGCTAAATGGAGCAGCACCACCGAATACATTAACCGTTGCAGTACCATTAGACATTCCACAATCAGAGTTTGTGCTCCAAGTGTTGCATGTTATTGGTGATGCAGAAGTTATTGTAAATACTTCAGAAGTTTCACATCCATTCGCGTCTGTCACAGTTACAATGTGTGTACCAACTGTCAATGTAGTTGCACTTCCTGTAACATGTCCGTTACTAAACGCATATGTATAAGGAGCAGAACCACCAGAAGGTACAGCAACAACATTTGCTGAATCAATTACACAAGCATTGTTTCCTATTTGAACAGCTACTGTTAATGGAGCTGGGTCAGCAATCATTACCATACAAATGGTTTGACAACCAATCGCATCAGTAACAGTTACAAAGTAAGTACCAGCTGCAAGACCTGTAGCCGTAGCAGTAGTTTGAGTTGGTGCTGTAGACCAAGAGTAAGTATAAGCACCCGTTCCACCTGTTGGAGCTACCGTAGCAGTACCATCATTATATCCGGCACAACTAGGTTGCGTGAATGTTGGAGTACCGCATGCTAATGCCGGAGTATCTCCAACTACAACTGAGTCAACTGCTGTACAACCATTTTGGTCTGTTACAGTAACAGTGTACGTACCCGCAGCAAGGTTAGCGGCTGTTTGAGTAGTTTGTCCATCACTCCACATGTATCCGTAAGGAGCAACACCGCCCATTACATCTACATTAGCAGTACCATTAGCTAGACCACAATTAGCATCTGTGCTAGTCACGTCTAATACTAAGGCAGCTGGAGCAGCAACAACCGCTGTACATTCTGTAGTACAATTATTACCATCAGTAATAACTACAGTATATGTACCAGAACCTACATTTGTAAGGTCTTCTGTTGTCGCTCCATTACTCCATGCAAATGTGTAAGGGGCAATAGCGGTACCTGTTTGCATTGCAGTTACTTCAAAGTCATCAAAGGCAAATCCATCATCCTGAACAGAACCATCACTACCAAAGGCCACTCTGAACATAACGCTACTTGCACCTGTTAAGCCTGAAATATCAGCAGAAGCAGCAACCCATCCACCTGAACCTGAACCATTTCTTCCAGTCCATCCTTCTTGAGTTGCCCAATTAGCACCAGCTCCGTTTATAGAATTATCTGTATACCAGTTATTCGGATCTCCATCGTTACCTACTTGTTGCCATGACGTTCCACCATCTACAGAACTCTGCAGTTGTGCACCATCCCAGCTAAGTTCAGACTCATACCATATGTTCATGTTCACCGCAACAGGAGAAATGTATGGTGTTAAGTCTATGCTTGGAGATTCAACCCATGAATCTTCATTTACACTATAGCTTCCTGTCAAATTAGTTATCCATGAATTTGCACCAGAGGCTGCAGAATTGATTACAACATTAGCTGGTGTACCTAGCGCCCATGAACTTGCAGAACCTGCTGAAGTCCATCCACCGGCACCGGCTTCAAAGTCCTCAGAGTATGCAGTAACCAATACAGGAGGAGGAGTACTAAATGCCGTACCACCGCTCACGCTTAAGTTAACTGCACCGGTTGTATCACCAGCACATAACACGTCTGTACTATTTGTAGCACATATTAATGCGGTAGGCTCGCCTACTTTAATGCACTTAATAATGCTACATCCAACACTGTCTGTTATAGTTACAAAGTGATTTCCTGCAGCTAAACCTGTTGCAGTAGGACCAGTTTGTCCGTTGCTCCAAGCGTAAGTGTAACCAGCAGTGCTGTTTCCACCACCGCTTGCAGGAATAGTGTAATCTATTACTATACAAGCCGAATCAAGAGTTCCTGTTCCACCAAACGTATTGATAAAGTCAAATGTTATGGCTCCACCTGTAGTAGGGAAGGAAGCTAATGATATTGATGGTGATGAAGTACCACCACTATTTGTAGGATCTGGAGTCGTTTGAGATAATATGTAAGCACCAGATAGTGCTATGTCCATATCAGATAACCAAGCTCCACCAGCAGCACCAAGATCATACAAGTTAAGTGTTGCACTATTTATAACCGCACCGGATGGTAAAGCAGGAACCGTAATAGTTCCACTTACAGTACCAAAACTAGTACTTATTGGAGTATTCGTAGCACAGTAAGACTCAACTGCATTTATTGGTCCGGCTGGAGCTCCACCTGAAGGAGTTCCACCCCAAGTACTATCAATTGTGATAGAACCGTTTGCATCACCATTACATAATGGCTCTACAATGATTGAAGTACAGCTAATAGAATCCGGCTCAACAATTGTTGCAGTAGCAACATTTGTACAACCATTCCAGTCTGTAACCGTCACTGTGTAAGTTCCGGCTGATAAACCATATGCTGTTGCATTGTTTTGACCGTCATTCCACATATAACTGAATGGAGCAGTTCCACCGGAATCAACCACTGCCGTTAATGTACCACTACTACCACCATAACATAGAGGGGCAAAAGAAGTAATTGACAATGCGATTGGGTCCGGACCATCAACAACAACCGGGTCACCTATAACTGTACATCCATTAGCATCAGTTACGATAACTGTGTATGTACCAGGATTAAGGTTTGTAGCCGTCTGTGTTGTTTGTCCATCACTCCACAAGTATGTAGTTGGGAATGCACCACCAAAGGCAAATACATTTGCAGTACCATCACCGCCTAATGCGCATGATGCATTTGTACCACTAGTAAATGTAAGTATTGCACTTGGCTCAAGTATTTCAACAGGAGCAGCAGCTGTACATCCACCCGCATCTGTAACTACCAGCGTAAATAAACCGGCAGGTAAGTTTGTAGCAGGATTAGACGTGCTTACTGTATCACCGTTAATATCTATAAATGCGTATGTATAAGGAGCAGCTCCACCATTTACAATAACTGTAGATGTTCCGGAACTATCACCATTACATAATGCATCTGTTTCAACAGAAGAGATTGCTAATGTACCAGCAGGTCCGATAATTGCCACCGCTTGTGCTTCACAACCGTTTGCATCCGTTACCGTAACTACATATGTACCAGCAATTAAGTTCGTTGCGCTTCCGGTTACCTGACCATCACTCCATAAGTAAGTGTATGGTGCAGTACCACCGCTAGCTGCAACATTTGCATATCCACCACCTGGTAAGCAAGGTACATCCATTGTACTGTCTATTACAGCAACTAATGCCGTAGCAGGTTCAGTAATGGTTACACTGTCAATTACAACACAACCATTTTGGTCTGTAACTGTAGCAGTATATGTACCAGGCGCTAAGCCTAGAGCAGTAGCAGTAAACTGAGCAGGAGTAGAATTCCATTCTATTAGATATGGAGCCGTACCACCGGCAATATTGCTTACTGTAGCTGTTCCATCACCTGCACCAAGACAAGTAACATTAGTAGAAGCTATAGGATCCATTGTTAATGCAGCAGGCTCGCCAATTACAGCAGTAGCTGTATCAGAACAACCATTAGCATCCGTATAAACTACTGTATACGTACCAGCAGCTAAACCTGTAGCAGATGGAGTAGTTTGTCCATCGCTCCATAAGTAAGCATAATCTGAACTACTTATCGCATTTCCAGGACCAGTAATAGATGTAGACCAAGTACCATTTCCACTACCCCATGCAGTCATAACTAAATGATAGGTTTGACCTGCATTCAGAGTTACTCCAGCAATTTGAGAGCCAGAAGTACCACCGAAATCATCATCACCTGCAACATAAGTAGTCGGAGGACTCACAGTCCAATCTAATGGGTCAGTATATAATAACAAGTAACCGTCAAATGACCATGCGCTAGTTATGTTGTAGGATCCTGTAACGTCTACTGTAAATGTTCTAATTTCAGTAGAAGGATCATTGAAGTTACAACATGAACCACCCACATTTGGACGTCCGCTGAGAGCTCCACCAGACAATACTGAGAATGGAGGCCCTGTTAATGAAGAACCACTATATGTGTTTCCTGGTACTGGTATAACAAGAGTTCCACCACTTACATTAATTGTAGCCGTTCCTGTACTGTCTCCATTACATAATGCATCTGTAACACTTACTGTTGAAGCAAGAGCCGCTGGCTCATTAACAGTTACAGTACATGATGTAGTACATCCGTTTGCATCAGAAACAATAACTGTATACTGACCACCAGCTAAGCCGGTTGCCGTTTCAGTAGTTTGTACAGGTGTAGTGCTCCATGCATACGTGTATGGAAGAGCAGGTGCACCTGGCACAGTTAATGAAGCAGTTTCACCAGAACCATAGAATGGACCACCACTAGCTAGACTAACACCGCCTACGCTAACATCATAGGTTCCACCACCATCACCAAACGAATCAAAGATTTCAAAATCAAGAGCAGTTCCATCAGCAACTAATACTGAATCAATATTTGATGAGAAGTTCGAGTAAGGACCACCTGACAATATAACAGTTGCTCCATCTCTTAACTGCCATGTTATCTCACTACCAAATGCATCAGCTCCTAAAGAAACAACAACATAAGACGTAGGTAATGGGAATGGCGTTCCACCAGAAGCACTAACCGTAGCAGTACCATCTGCATCACCGGCACAGCTAACATCTGTAGCAGATGTTGAGCATGCTAGGGCATTAGGCTCTTCTAATAAGTAAGTGCATTGTGATGTACATCCATTTGCATCCGTAATTATCACACTATAACTACCCGCAACTAAACCTGTAATAACAGATGTTGTTTGTATTGGGTTTGTATTCCATAAATATGTGAATGGACCAGTACCTCCGGTTGCAATTGCTTGCAATTTACCGGTTGCATCGCCAGCACATGCTATAGATGTTAATTCAGCAACAGAGCAAACAACAGCCGCTGACTGATTAACAGTAGTAGTTGCAGTAGATACGCAACCATTACCGTCAGTAACGGTAACTGTATAAGTACCTGCGGCTAAATTATTAGCTGTAGGCCCAGTTTGCATATTGCTCCACATGTATGAATATGGTGTGCTTCCACCAGTAGCAAACACTGTAGCACTTCCATCAGCAGCTCCAGTACATGAAGCATCCATTGTAGTTGTGCTAAGGGTTACTAATGAAGGATCAGTTAAGTAAACTATTGCAACTGATGCACATCCATTATTATCCGTAATCATAGCATAGTAAATACCAGCGCTAACACCACTTATATCTTCAGTAGTAGCACCATTTGACCACAAGAATGTGTATGGAGCCATACCACCGGTTACAAGCAAGTTAATGCTACCATCGTTGCCATTTGCACATGATGGGTTAGAAGGTATATAGAATGCCAGTAATGAAGAAGGCTGACGAATTTCAACAGTTGAAATTCCAGTACAACCATTCGCATCAGTTACTGTTACGTCATAGAATCCAGCACCTAAACCAGTTATATAACTAGTAGTTGATACAGGATTTGTATTCCAAGAGTATGAGTAAGGAGGTGTTCCGCCTTGAGCTACAACTGTAGCTGTTCCGTCTGCACCACCTTTACAGCTTACATTACGCTTACTTGTAGTTAATGTAATTACTGTAGGCTCATTAATTGTGTATGTTTTCGCTGTAGTACAACCACTTGCGTCCGTTATAACCACTACATAACTACCAGCGCTTAGGCCAGTTGCTACAGCAGTTGTTTGAACAGGTGAAGTATTCCATGCATACGTGTATGGACCAACACCGCCAGCAGCTGTTACAGCTATAGAACCATTAGAACCACCGTTACAAGAGATATTTGTTATCACCTCTGTGCACGTTAATGCAGGCGGCTCGGTTACAATTACATTTCCAATCTTAATACATCCGTTTGCATCTGTAATAGTAACAACATACGCACCAGCCGTAAGACCATTAGCAGTTTGAGTTAACTGACCATTGCTCCATAAGTAGCTGTACGGAGGAGTACCTCCAGCCGGGTTAGCCGTAGCAGACCCATCAGAACCACCATTACAAGTAACATTATTAACAGAAGCTGTCATTGTAAGAGTTGAAGCTTCAGTTATTACAAATGATTGAGATGCTGTACATAATGCTGCATCAAGAACGGTAACTACATACGTACCAGCAGGTAAGTTGCTAGCAGTAGCAGTAGTTTGTCCATTGCTCCATACATATGAATAACCAGGAGTACCACCATTAGCTGCTACGGTAATTGAACCGGTTGCAGAACCATTACAGGTTGCATTGGTAACCACACCGCTTATTGCAATTGCTGTTGGCTCCGTAATTGTATAATTAGTCATACTTACACAACCTGTAGAATCTGTAACAGTAAGTGTATAAGTACCTGCTGTTAAACCAGGATTACTTGTAGTTGTAACACCATTACTCCATAAATATGTGTAAGGTGCAACACCACCAGCTACCAGTGCCGCAGCAGAACCATCATTTCCTCCGTTACAAGTAACGTCAGCTAATAATGGAGTTACTACTATTTCTGTAGGCTCGTTTACTGTAACATTTATTACGGTATTACATCCATTTATATCAGAAACAATTACTGAGTAATTACCACCTGATAAGCCGGTAGCTATGTTAGTAGTTTGAGCAGGATTGGTATTCCATAAGTATGTGTATGGAGGTGCACCACCGCCTAATACCTGTAGAATTACTTTACCGTCATTGGCACCTGCACAAGACACATCCGTAACCGAAGTTGTAGTTACTAATGGAGCCACAGATGGAACAAACAATGTTTGTTGCTCCGTACATCCATTAGCATCAGTAACCAATACAGTATAGTTTCCAGAAGCTAGGCCTGTAATTATTGCTGTAGTTGCACCGTTACTCCATGCGTATGTATAAGGACTTGAACCTCCGCTAACAACAAGTGTAATTACACCATCGTTGGTTGCATTACATGGCGTTGGTAGTATCGTAGGTGTAAATACAATTGGGTCCGGCTGTGTAATAGTAACTACTACATTGGTAACACACCAGTTATCATCATAAACCTGAGCTTGGTATGTACCAGGAGCAAGACCAGTAATTGTATTTGTCGTATCCGCTGTAGTGTATGGATTCCATACTACTACATATGGAGCAGTTCCTCCAATTATAGTATCTATTGTTGCTGTACCATCGTTTGCACCGAAGCAAGAGATGTTGGTTACAGAAGCACTAGCATCTAATAATGCAGGCTCAGTAACTACAAATTCTACTATCGTATCACAACCGATATTATCAGTTATAAGAACTTCATACGTACCGGCAGCAAGGTTAAATGCTGTTTGTCCGGTTTGTGCCATTGGGTCATTCCACAAGTAAGTGAAACCAGAACCAGGAGCACCGCCTGAAACATAAACTGTAGCAGAACCGTCATTACCACCATTACATAATACATTGCTTTGCGCAGTACCAACTATAATTTGTGGGTTTTGACCTATGTTAACTACCAATTGAGCAGTACAACCCAAACTATCAGTTACAGTAACAGTATATGTACCTGCAACTAATGGACTTATATCTTCTGTTGTAGCATTATTGCTCCACAGATAGGTATAAGGAGTTGTTACATTGTTACCACCGGTTGCAATGATGTCTATAGCACCCGTTGCATCGCCCCAACACTCAATAAATAAGTCATTGGTATTTCCAGCAGAATTATCAAGGTTAACCTCCAATAATGGTGGTTGATTTACTACAAAATCAAGTGACGCGAAACACAGGTCTTTAGCTTCCCAAATTTCTAAGGTATACGTACCTGCAGTAATTCCAGATAAAGTATCAAACAATAGACCTAATCCTGAACCAGCACCAAACAATTCTGTTGTCCACGTAAATGGTTGCGTTTGAACTAAATTATTTGCTGAATCATACCATCTGAATATATATGTAGAATCATAATCCAATTGACCACTAAATGTAAATTGGTTAAGACCAACACCTTGCGCAGCAATTACACCATCGCTTCCACCAAAACATGTCACATCTGTTATTACAGATGGGAATCCAAATGGATTTCCTAACGTGTCAAATATTGTTGGAATATCGAAGTTTGCATTTATTGTAACTGTATCAGAAACAGCGAAACAACCTTCCGGAGTAGTTACTTCTACCCAGTAATTTCCTGCTGTAAATGTAGTCCAGCTGGCAGCATCCGGTCCCGTTGGGAATCCGCTTTCATACCACTGGAAGCTAGTTCCTACAGGATAGCCTGCTGTATAAGCATCCAGGTCAGTTACTTCTAAGAATACTCCTGTACCACCACAGTTTGCAATTGTATCAGCACCGCCCAATGTTGGAACAGGTACCGCAACAGGAGTAATCGTAATTGAATCTATAGTTACACAACCTGTAGCAGAATCTGTAACTGTTACTACATACGTTGTAGTTGTCTCTACCAATATTCTTGGAGAGCCACTGGTTGGGTCATCCATACCTGTAGTTGGATTCCAAGAGAATGTAGCCGGTATAGAAGTTGCTGAAGGAGGTGTTCCAGGTATAGTGAAACACGTTTGGTCAGATGTAGTAAACACTCCACCTGCAGCAACAGAACTACCTGCTACCGTCACGTTATATGAACCAGTACCAAATCCACAACAAATACCATCGCCAAACGCATCAAAGATGGTAAAGCAAACTGAATCAGCAGCAGGAACACATACAGAATCTACAAACGTAGAGTTACTTGCATAAGGTCCGCCACTTAACAATAGAATATTTGTATTTGCATCTCTCAACTCCCAGGTTGTTTCTGCACCAAAGTCATCAGTATTAATAGTAACTACCACATACTCTCCACAAGGAGGAGCAAATGGAGCAGCACCTAAATCATTCTCTGCACTTACAATAACATCAACTGAATCACCAGCACAAACCGGGTCAGGATTTTGAGTAATTGTAACAATCGGAGAAGGATTAACTGTAACTAATACTTCTTCTGTTATTTGACATCCATTAGTTGGGTCAAATGCAACAACTTGATAGTTGAACGTAGATGCAGGAGTAACTGTGTAAGAAGAACCTACAACAGAATCAGGCATCCAAGTATAAACAAAGTCAGAATTTAAACTTGCAGCTTGTAACGTAGTGCTTTCACCTTCACAAATTACGTTTGGTGAAGCAACTGCGATTACCGGTTCAACCGGAATACCAATTACAACAACTGCAGTTAACTCAGAACAACAATTTCCTGAAGCAAATTGATAATCAATAGTACCAAAGAAGTTTCTTGGTGCAAATGTATTTGCTCCACCAGTACCGGCAGAACCACCTGCAGAACCTTCTGTGATTGTCAAATTACCATCAGACCAAAGAGGAGTTACAAAAGGAACACCTGTTCCTGTTTGGTAACTATTTGTCATTGTACCTGAATAAGAAATACCAAAGGTAGCACCAGCCGGTATAACTAACGGTACAGCAAATGTGGTTGGTGTACCTGTACCAGGACCGTTTGCGGTAACCCCAGTAATTGTTTCGTATACGAACCAATCTGCAGCCGAAGTAACATTACCTGATGTTGCTCCATTTGGATTAATTAAGATATCGATATCAGATGCACCTGCATCCCACTCCCAGTAGATAGTAGTAATTTCTAAATCTGAACCGGAAGTATTAATTACATTAAATGAATTCGGTGTAGAACCATTTGTAGCTCCAAATGTTCCTCCAACGTTAAATACGTCTCCACCTGAGCCACCTGAACCACCGCCATAAGCGATTGATGTATCAGCACATGACTGAACATAGAATGTATCTGTTCCCGTAACTTGCGGCTGATAAACAGTACCGTAAGCTGAAGGCTCTGTATCATCCGCATTGTCAAACCATGCTATTACCGGACCAGTACCTGTTGCCTCTAATCTTACAGAGCCATTACCACAAATGGTATCCGTAATCGTAGTTAAAATTGCAGGGTTTTCTACAGAAATTGTTACAGCATTTGAAGTTGCTGTACCAACACAAGTTATAACCACTCTGTATTGAGTTGTTTGCGTTATAATTCCTGTTGCATAGTAAGCTGAATCAGCCCCTGCAATTGGAGTCCATGTTGCACCACCGTCTGTGCTCATTTCCCACTGAATATCACCGGTAGAACCAGTCATTATTAACTCAGACTCACCTTCATTACAGAAGAATTGATCTCCAATAATAGAAGCTGTAGGAGTTAATGGAATTGTATCAGCAAAAATTGT
>JABDLV010000128.1 GCA_013001815.1 Bacteroidia bacterium | reverse complement strand
GCACAACATACAACTGCTCCTATGAGAATAGCAGCAGCCGGACCTTTTTCTGCACCTGAACCCATTAATGCAAGTAACATTAATGCAGTGCTCAGAATGGTCGCAATGGTAACTCCCGATATAGGATTGTTAGAACTTCCAACCAAACCCGCCATATAACCTGCAACAGCAGCAAATAAAAATCCTGCAAGGGTCATTACAATTGCCATGAGTGAACTAATGGCAACATCTTCAATTTCTCTTAAATAGATTATAAATATTGGTACGAGCATAACACCTACGGCAATGATTACCCAAGACATAGGTGTGTCTAATTCAGTTCGAACCTTTTTAACCAAGCCATCTGTTTTTTTGAATGCGTTTAGTCCTTCTGAAAAAGCTAAACCAATGGCTGATTTTAAACTAACCAATGCCCATAAGCCACCTACAACCATGGCACCAACTCCCAAGTATCTAATTTGTTGACTCCAGGTTTGATTTCCCAGTGTCACTGCATCCAATCCCTCCGGATTTCCAAAAATGGACAGATAAACAGGAATAGCTATCCACCAGGATATGGCACCTCCAATGAATACAAGTGCAGCAATACGAATACCCACAATATAACCCACAGCAATAAGCGCTGGAGACAGATTCATTCCAAAAAAGAGATAAGCCTTGTTTCCAAGAAAAGAAGCTTTCGCTAAAGTGCCTTCCCATAATTTAAAACCTGATTCAATAACTTTTAATAGTGCACCTGTAAGTCCGCCCCACAATAAGTACTTAATTGAACCGCTTCCTTTGCTTTCACCGGTTTTTAAAACTTCAGCAGTTGCAACACCTTCCGGAAATTTAAGTTTTTGACGAACAATTAAGGCACTTCGCAATGGAATAGTAAACAACACTCCAAGTACACCACCACTTAAGGCTATCAATAGAGTTTCCAAATAATTAAAATCTGTCCAGTAACCCATGATAACCAATGCAGGAAAAGTAAATATAACACCGGCTGCTAATGATTCTCCTGCAGATGCAGCAGTTTGCACAATGTTATTTTCTAATATATTTGATTTTTTAAACAGCTTAAATATTGCCATCGATATTACAGCAGCAGGAATGGATGCGCTCACTGTCATCCCTGCAAACAAGCCGAGGTAGGCATTGGCACCGGCAAGCACTACAGAAAGCAATGCACCAAGTATAAATGCTTTTACTGTTGTTTCAGGAAGCTTAATTTCTGAACCTATATAGGGTTTTTCTTCAGGAGAACTATTCGAATCAGCCATATTGAATTAATTTAATTTTAAATATAGGCATTTTAGAAAACTAGAAGTTTTGAAAGTATGGCGCAAAAAAAAGCACAACCGAAGTTGTGCTTTTAAAAATTTTATGCTGCTTTTAATTAAGCAGTAACCGGAGCCATGTTCTTTATTATTTCTGAACCAAATTCAGAAGTCTTTAATAAAGTAGCGCCATCCATTAAGCGTGCAAAGTCATAAGTAACTTTTTTCGCAGCAATGGCTTTCTCAATACCTGTGTCAATTAAGTCAGCTGCTTCTTGCCAACCTAAATGCTCTAATAACATTGCGCCTGATAAAATTACCGAACCGGGATTTACCTTGTCTTGACCGGCATACTTAGGTGCAGTACCATGCGTTGCTTCAAATATTGCATGACCACTTACATAATTTATGTTAGCACCGGGTGCGATACCTATACCACCAACACATGCAGCAAGTGCATCAGAAATGTAATCTCCATTTAAATTCATTGTAGCAATTACAGAATACTCTTTTGGACGTAGTAATATTTGTTGTAAAAATGCGTCAGCAATAACGTCTTTCACAATTAGCTTACCACCTTTAACAGCTTCAGCCATTGCTTTGTCTGCATGTTCTTTTCCTTGGTCTTCCACAATTTTATCGTATTGTGCCCAGGTAAATACATCATTTGCAAACTCACGTTCTGCTAATTCATAACCCCATTGTTTAAATCCACCTTCAGTAAACTTCATAATGTTTCCTTTGTGTACCAAAGTAACAGAAGGTTTATTGTGATCTAGTGCGTATTGAATAGAAGCTCTGATTAAACGCTCAGAACCTTCTACTGATATAGGTTTTATACCTATAGATGATGTCTTAGGGAAACGGATATTTTTAGATCCCATTTCATTTTGTATGAAGTCAATTACTTTACTAACCTCAGGTGTGCCGGACATGTATTCAATACCTGCATAAATATCTTCTGTGTTTTCTCTAAAAATAACCATGTTGGTTCTTTCCGGATTACGAAGGGGTGAGGGAACACCGGTAAACCATTTAACGGGACGAAGACATGTATATAAATCTAATTTTTGTCTTAGCGCAACGTTTAGTGAACGTATACCACCACCAACAGGTGTTGTTAAAGGACCTTTAATAGAAATTAAATGTTCACGAATTTGGTTTAAGGTTTCTTCCGGTAACCATTCTCCTGTTTTGTCATATGCTTTTTGTCCGGCATATACTTCTTTCCATTCTATTTTTCTGGTGCCATTATAAGATATCTCTACAGCAGCATCTAATACTCTTACCGCAGCAGCCCAAATATCCGGTCCAATTCCATCTCCTTCAATAAAAGGGATGATTGGATCATTAGGCACATTTAATTTTCCATTTTCAATTCTGATTTTACTTCCAGCCATATTAATAAGGTTTTTTTTCTATGTTTTAATGTGTCGCGAAGATACGAAAATAGGATATGTGATGCTATTTATCAGAATATGATTCTGAAATCAATCAAAATCCAAGTCAAAAGTTTTGCGAAAAGTGTGTAAACTTGGGTTTTTCTCGGCCATCTTTTTAAACTTATCCGTATCCGTATAAGCTCGGTGCTCAACCTTTTCAATTGGGGCAACAGATATGTTCAGCTTTATGGCTCCATTATTGAGCTTTTCCTTCATAAACCCCAGCAAATCAGTCTTTACATCATTCAATTCCTGCACTTGCACTTTGTTATTTACCATGACTTCAACAGCAAATTTCTCATTTAATTTTGCAGGATGAGTAGTTAAAGATGTATGTAAATTTTTCCTTCCGGTTTCAAACTGAACATTAGCAAAGGCATCAATTACCAATTTTAATTGTTCTTCGTTAAAATCTGTTTCCGGGTAGCCGGCATAAGGGTCTATTTCCTCACTGTCCTTTTTTTTTACTTCTCCCGTTTTATTTAGTCTTTGACTAATGCTTACGGTACGCGAAACAGGATTCGAAATTTTTGGCTCTACCGGTTTTGGTTTGGCAGCGGGTTTTGCTACTACTTCTACAGGTTTTGTTTGCTTTGGTTCATTTACCACAGCTTGAACAGGTACTGGAGCAGCTTCAACTGGTTTTGATTCTGATTTTTGAAGTACCGGTTTTGATGGATTTACACTAGGAGTTTTTTTTTCTGCAGTTTGAATTTGTCTGGCCGGTGTGCTTGCAGCTTCTCCAAACAAAGAACAGAGTTTAATAAGTGCAAATTCAACATGCAAACGCTTATTTTTTGCTAAACGAAAGCCTACATCACACTGGTTGCAAACCTCAAGCATTTGGAATAATTGAGCAATGGAGAACTTCTGGCTTTGCTGTTGGTATCGGGATTTTATTTTATCACTTACTTCCAGCAGGTTCAATGTAGCAGCGTCTTTACTCACCAGTAAATCTCTAAAATGAGAACTTAATCCATTAATAAATTGATGTCCATCAAATCCTTCTGCCAAAATGGTATTAAAGGTTTGCAGTGCATCGCTTATTTGAGAAGTGAAAACATCTTCGGTTATTCCAAAATAATAATCGTAATCTAATACATGCAAGTTGGTAGTAACATCTTTGAGTGTTACTTTATTTCCGCTAAAACTTACAATCTGGTCAAACATAGAAAGTGCATCACGCAAAGCACCATCTGCTTTTTGAGCAATAATGTGCAAGCCATCTTCTTCTGCTTCTACCTTTTCTTGCTCCGCTATATACATTAAGTGTTTTGTAATGTCGCTTACTGTAATTCTACTAAAGTCAAATATTTGACAACGAGATAATATGGTAGGAATAATTTTGAATTTTTCTGTTGTAGCCAATATGAAAATGGCATGGGCAGGAGGTTCTTCTAATGTTTTTAAGAAAGCATTGAATGCAGCCTGAGACAACATGTGTACCTCATCTATAATATAGATTTTGAACTGGCCCTTATGCGGAGCATAGCGCACTTGTTCTACTAAATTTCGGATATCGTCAACACTATTATTAGAGGCGGCATCTAATTCATGCACATTGAATGATTGTGATTGATTGAAAGAATTACAAGAATCACAATTATTACAAGCTTCATAATCAGCAGTAATGTTTTCGCAGTTTACCGTTTTGGCAAGAATTCTAGCACAAGTGGTTTTACCCACTCCACGCGGACCGCAAAATAAAAATGCCTGAGCCAGGTGACTGGTCTTTATGGCATTCTTTAATGTAGTTGTAATGGACTCTTGTCCAACAACATCTACAAATTTACCCGGCCTATATTTTCTTGCAGAAACTACAAAATCATTCATGCTATGAAATTACAGAATTCTAATAAAGCGGCAATGCAAAAAGTCATAATTAGTTTTTCACTTTGACGTGATTGTTAATAAACCTAACCATGGGATGAGCTTTTTTATAGACAGCTAATGCCATCTTATACAAGCCATCTTCTAAAACCTCTTTGTCTTTAATGAAATTATCAACCCAGTAATATTTCATTTTCAATAAATCTGCATACGGATGTTCAGCAGAATAGGGCTTGGGCACTCGCTTGTATCTCTCACCTTTCAGCTCATCAAATGTATTTTTAAAGGATTTTGAATTTATCATTTTAGCAAATTCATTTCCTTTTTTATCAATAGCATTGCGCATCTTTTCCATTTGACTTTTATCCGGCATGTTAGGATTACCTGCAGCAATGACGGAAAGTCCACCCGGTTTTATTCTGAAATAATAGCTGGCGCCATTTCCTTTTCTTCCATCTTTACCCATCATTGCACTGAAGTGATAATTGTAAGGAGTTTTATCAGGCGAAAAGCGAACATCTCTGTGCAGGCGATACAGACAATCTTTTGCATCTATATATCCAAACTTGTCAAATTGATTAATGCCACCAATAAGTGCTTGAGTAAATTCAGTAAAGTTTTGTTTAGATTCTAAGTACCAACCTCTATTGGCGTGCACCCAATCTCTGTTATTGTTTTTGCGAAGGGTTTTTAGAAATTTTAAAGTAGAACGTTCGATGGATACCATGTTTATAGATTTCCTTCTTTTTCTGCAAACTCTTTGAATTGATCCAGCCATTTTTGAGTTTGCTTGCGAGCCATGCCCGGAAATAATTTAAACATCAATCTTGGCACCAGTGCTTTTAATTCAATGTATTCTATATCCGCTTCCCACCTGGTTTTATTTGCATCTAGTGCAGTAAATTTGTTGGACATGGTGTTGGTCATATGTTTGTGCTCATATAATCCACTAAACTCATGTGGTAAATTATTCTTTGTAACAGTTTCTAGGAGTTCCATTTTTCCACCGCCCATTTTGTATAGTAATTTGCTTTTTGAACCTTCTTGTCCCGGTGTTCCACTAATAGACTCAAACCCTAAAAAACCATCTTGCCATTTTTTTAGATTATCGGGATTGTCCCAAAGAGCAACTGTTTTATCAATTGGTAAAGCTATATCAACGCTGCATGTAAATTTCATGATGCTTGGTTTTTGCTGAAGAAAAATGAATAATTAAATATACAAAAAACAGAAAATGAAAAATAGCGAGAATTTTATTTGAATATTCTGGTTGAATCATTAACAGAATACTAAGTATAAATGCTCCGTATAAACATGCACCTAAAATCGTAATATATAACTTTTGATTATTGATGAGTTTTTTAATATTAGATTCTGCAGAAACAATAGCAATTAGTAAAAAAGGGTAGAAGTGATACAGATACCTATCATGCGTACCTGTAAGGAAAACATTGAAACTAAGATTTACTAATGCTAAAAACCAAAAGAAGTTAATGAGATTCTCATTTTGGCTGTTCAATTTTTTAATAAAGGTATAGCTCAAGAAAAGTAATGCAACGATAAATATAAGTATGCCAATTACCTTAGGACTCAATAAAGCAAACAAGGGTTGACTTGCATCGCTTAACATATCATTATAAAATAGAACCCAAATATTAAAACCGTTTCCTGCTATTTCGTTCATGTGATCGCTGCCTGTCATTAACACTCTTTGCAGATGAGATATAGAGTAAGTGGAGGGCAATGCTAGCCAAGCATCAAATAGTAAAATGGGAGTGATTATTGCTAAAATTAGTAGTATTAAATGCTTTGAAGAGTTTGCTATTTTTTGCTCGTTGAAATTATAGATAATGTACAGGATATATATTCCAAAAGAAAAAACAGAGAATAGTAACAGTTGCTTGGTAAGAATTGCCATAGAGAGTAGTAACCCCATGGTTATTACGAACAAGTAAAATTTATTTTTGAAGTATTCTTTGTTATGGAATATGGCCAGTACTAAAGCAAGCAAGAGCAATATGCTTTGACCAATATTATCAATTTGTCCCCATAGTGCTGCACCTGCCCAGGTAGATGGTATTGCCGCAATGACAAATGACCAAACTCCTGCAAATTTTACATCTAATGTTTTGAGAATAGCAAAAATCAAAAACACATTTAGAAAATCAATTACGCTCAATGCAATCATAAATTGAGCAATATCAAAATCAAATAATTTTAATAAACCGGTAGAACTGAGCAAACCCAAAATGGGGTAGTTGCAGAAGCATTCTGTATTATACAGTTCATTAATGCTGTTGGCATAGGTTCCCCATTCTGCAAACACAGTTACATCATGTCCGTATCTAACACCCGGAAATAATATGCGAATGATTGGTGAGATTAAACAACCAACTAGTAGCAAGGGTAAATTAAAAAGATGCAGTAATCTCTGTAACATGGTTTATTCAACCATGAAATGTATTAATAAAAATTGAGACTCTTAGTGTGAGTGCCCTTCGTGATCGTGATCATGATCTTCGCCTTCTGCATGTTCATGCCCGTGGTCATGAGAATCAGAACCATCATGATGTTGATGTTCTGTATGGCCTTCATGGTCGTGATGGTCAACATTTTTCACGTAATCCATTTTGCAAGCAGGACATTTTCCTTCAGCATCACTGCCACTTCCTTCGCAATGCATTGGACAAACATATGCAGAAGCATATTCTTTGCTATCCATATCAATGGTTTTTTCGGTTTTCTTGTCATCACTGTCATGTGAATGATCTCCGTTTTCATGGCTATGGCCACAAGATGTAAGTGTGAATGCTGCCATAAAAAGGCAAGCAATAAAAAGGTTGAATGTTGATTTTTTCATTTTGATTTAAGAATTAATGATTATAAATTTTAGGCTTCTGCTATTTGTTTAGGCTTTCCTTTTGATTTTCTAATTCGTACAGCTACAACTTTGTATTCAGGGCAAAGTGCTTCTGAACAGGCTTCATTACTGGTGATTTCATTGAGCATTATTTCCGGGAAATGAAATGTGGAACTTAAAATTCCGGGCTTTACTTCATCTGTTATAAGTGCGCGTATATCAACTTTTCCCCGAGGTGATTCTACACAAACAAACTCACCTTCACCAATACCTTCTTTTTTAGCGTCAGCCGGATTAATCAATAAAACATCCTCCGTTAGTATTTCTACATTTCCGGTTCTGCGTGTCATCGCTCCGCAATTATAATGTTCCAGTTCACGGTTAGTTGTAATGATGTATGGGTAATCCTTGCCATGTTTGTCTATTTCATTGCTTTCTTTAAACTCGTGAAACGTAAATGCACCTTTTCCTCTTTTAAATGTTTCCGCATGTAGCATCACTGTTCCAATACCGTCTTCGTTTACCGGCCATTGCTT
>JABDLV010000083.1 GCA_013001815.1 Bacteroidia bacterium | reverse complement strand
CCGTATTTTTTAGAAAGCAATTGAATAAAGCACATCATTATTTTGTGCAAAATCAGACATCACTACAATTACTTTATAAAAATAAAATAACACAAGTTTCAGTAAGTGGCGATACCCGATTTGACAGGGTATATCAAAACCTAAATAACAATAATAACATAGCAGGAATTACCGATTTTAAGAACGGAAAAAATATTCTGCTTGGGGGAAGTACTTGGCCAGCCGAAGAAAAAATGCTGATTGAATTGGCAAATAGTAATTTTTTGGATTATAAATATATAATTGCTCCTCATGAGATTAGCCAGAAAAAAATTGAATCGCTTCAAAAAAAATTAACCGTAAAAAGCATAAAGTATTCTGAGATAGATGGCCAAAACCTAAGCGACATCAATGTTCTAATAATGGACAATGTTGGGTATCTCTCTTCACTATATAAATACGCCAAAATTTCTGTAATAGGTGGAGGTTTCGGAAAAGGCATTCACAATATTTTAGAGTCTGCAGTGTTTGGTGCACCAACAATTTTTGGGCCCCATTACAAAAAATCTAAAGAAGCAGTTGATTTAGTAAAAAGAGAAAAAGCATTTAGCGTTAAAAATCTAACTGATTTGCAAAACATATTGCGTGAGTTAGAGGAAAACGAACTTATTTATGAAGAAGTAAGTGAAGTAAACAAAAACTACATTATGGAAAACAAGGGAGCAACTTCAATAATTATCAATCAAATAAAAATGGACTTAGGCAAACACTAAGTTTAGCGGATTAGTGTTACGTTTCCTTTGAATAGATGTTGTACGCCATTTACAGTTACTACCTCTATCATGTAAACATAAACACCTTGAGTAGCATCAAATCCGTTAAAACCCTTACCATTCCACGGTTTCCTATTGCTATTTGTTTCATATATTAAATCACCCCACCTATTCCAAATAGTCATATTGAACGAACGAACATCATAAACATAACCCCCTACAAAAAAGTAATCATTTAATCCATCACCATTTGGAGTAAATGCATTAGGGATATAATATGGAGTTATAAATACTTCTCTTGAAAATTCATCAACACAACCAGCAGAATTTTCTACAATTAATCTAACAGTTTGCATTCCCTCATGGTCATAATAATGAACTGGATTTTGCACTGGTGACGTTACATTATCACCAAACGTCCAATGCCAGCTCACAGCATTCAATGACAAGTCCGTAAATTCGATTTTACTGTTAAATATTGAAGCCATGTCCGTTGACATTTCAAAATATGCCTCAGGGTATGGTACAACATCAACAGTGACTTCTATGCTATCAGTATCTTCGCATCCATACTGACTTCTAATCGTTAATGTGACATTGTATATACCCGCATTCTGATAGGTATGTATTGGGTTTACATTACTTCCTGTACTTCCATCTCCAAAGTTCCACAATATGCTTGATCCGGGCGGATAAACAGAGTTGTTTATAAAACTCACAGATAATTGATCACACAAATTATACGGCTCATTAGCTAAGTTGACAATTGGCGTCATGTGTGCTTCAACTGAAATTGGCGCAGAAACAGCAACACAACCTGCTGTATCGGTAACGGAAACTACATAGCTATTTGTTGAGTTGACAGTAATCTGTGCAGCTGTGCTTCCATCAGACCATAAATACGACACCCCATTATTTGCAACTAAGGTTACATCCTCATCATCACAAAAATCTAAAGGTCCAAGTGGATTAATATTTGCGATGGGTACATCAACAAGCACATCATGAGGAGGTGAGGTTCCCTCGCAACCAAAATTGTCTGTTACTGTAACTACAAATGTTTGTGAATTCGAAATGGATTGAACTTGTGCACTGTTTCCATTAGACCATAAATATTGAGCAAAACCATTGCCAGCATCTAAATTCGTACTAGAACCATCACAAATTAAATTTAACCCTGTAATAACCGGTGTTGGTAAACTGTGAGAAGTTAATTGCTGCTGAGTACTTCCTGTACAGCCATTGTTATCAGTAACTGTTACAATATAATTGGATGTATTAGAAACATTAATTGAACTTGAATTTTGTCCCGAAGACCAGTTATACGAAATATATGTATTTCCGGCATCAAGCGTTGCAACATCTCCGTCACAAATATCAGTTGGCCCAACAATATTAGGTGTTGGTAACGAATGTACATTCACACCCATTGATGCTGAACCAGTGCAACCATTTGCATCTGTAACTGTTACTGTATAATTTCCCGTTGATGATACAGAAAGAGATTGTGAACTAGCTCCTCCATTCCAATTATAACTAGTGTAACCTACTCCTGCGTCTAACATGCTTGAGCTTCCATCACAAAATGCATTTACGCCAGTTATTACCGGTACCGGATTTTGATTTACGGCTAAGGCTCTGTCTGTTTCGTTTTCGCAACCAATATTATCAGAAACGGTTACAGTATAAGTACCGGCTACATTTACATTTATTATTTGTGTAGATGCTCCCGTATTCCATAAATACGTTGAGTATCCGCCTCCGGCATCAAATACGCTTGAGTTTCCATCACACAAAACATTTGCACCTGTGATGCTTGGTGTTGGCAATGCATGTACCGTTAATGACAGCTGATCACTTCCTGTACAACCATTCGGGTCTGTAACAGTAAGCGTATACAAACCGGCAACGCTTGTGTTAATCACATTTGTACTGGCACCATTACTCCAGACATAAGAACTAAATGCTGTGTTTGAATTCAAGGTTGCTACATCTCCCACACAAATATCTGTTTGACCTAAGATTAATGGAATAGGATTCGGATTAACTGTCAAAGAAAAATCATTTGTACCTGTACATCCACTGGCATCGGTAACCGTAACAGTATAAACTCCGGAATTTGTTGCATTCAATGATTGAGAACCTGCTCCTGTAGACCAAGAATAACTCGAATATCCTGTTCCAGCATCTAAAACACTAGTAAAGCCAGAACAAATTGTTGGCACTCCTGTTATACTAGGGCTTGGATTAGGCAAAACATTAACCGCTGCACTTGCTGTATTACTACAGCCATTAGCATCAGTTACTGTTACCGTATAGGTATTTGCAACGGAAGCACTCACTAAATTACCTGTGTTTCCATTTGACCATAAATAACTTGAATAACCCGAGCCTGCATCCAAAGTGGTACTTGCATTTGTACATATAATTGTATTCCCGCTAATTGCAGGAGCAGGCAATGCATTTACATTAAGAGAAAACTGACCGGTACCACTGCAACCATTCACATCTGTTACAGTAACAGTATATGAAGAAGTAACACTTGAGGAAATCGTTTGATTTGTGGAACCATTACTCCACAAATAGGTTGCATAACCTGTTCCTGCATCAATGCTGGCCACATCTCCCATACAAATACCTGAAGGGCCTGTTACAGTTGGCATCAAATTAGGATTGACTGTTAATGCAATATTATCAGAACCTGTACAACCATTTGCATCCGTTACCGTCACCGTATAGGTTCCACCTGTACTGACTGTTATATTTTGTGTGCTCGATCCATTACTCCAATTATAAGCTGTATATCCTGCACCGGCATCAAAATTGGTGTTAAAACCTGTACAAATTGATGTTACACCAGAAATAGCAGGAGCCGGTGAAGAAGTAGCAGTTACCTGAGCACTTGTGGATACGGTGCAACCAGCTGCATCTGTAATTGTTACTGTGTAGGTTCCAACACTCACATTAATGGTTGAAGTTGAATTTCCATTAGACCAATTATAACTATTTGCTGAAGTTGAATTGGCTGTTAATGTTGTATTTATTCCGGGGCAAACAACCAAATTGCCACTGACGGATACAGCAGGATTATTGACTGTGACCGTGACCGAATCTGTTAAAGATGTTCCACAAGGAGCATCAATAATTACTGAATATGTTCCGGAGGCAGACACCGTAATGCTTTGTACAGTATCACCTGTTGACCATAAATAACCCAATGCGCTAAAGTTTACCGTGTTTGCTGTGATTAATGCACTATCATTTTGGCATAATTGGGTGTTGCCGGTAAGATTTATACTTGCTACACCTCCGCCACCACCACATAAGAATACTTCTGCTGTCGCAGTAGAAGTACAACCCGTAAAGTTTGTGACCGTCACAGTATATACTTTAGCGGTATCTACAATAATGCACTGAGTGGTTTCACTGTTTGACCATAGATAGGCCATGCCCAAATTAGCACAGAGTGTATCTTGAGAACCGGCTATGATTGTTGTTGTATTTGGATTGATTACTGCTTGCGGGGTATCAATAACCACTGTAATAGTATTTGACCATGCAAAACAAGTACCTAAATAAATAAACATAGAGTAATTACCCGGTTGGTTTGTAGAAATACATTGTGTTGTATCTCCTGTAGACCATGATATGTTTTGTGCCGGAGGTGAACATAAATAAGCTGTCTCTCCGGGGCAAATGTAAACCGTGTCATTAGACACAACACCATTAAACAGAGTAGTATCCGGTATGATAGAAACTTGCCCAAAGCTTGTAAAACTATTTGCTTCTAAAAAAACACCTGAATCAAAAATATGATCTTGCACATCTGATATAGCAAGTTTTATGTGATACGTTTCACAAGGGCTAACTGCCGCTTTTGCTGTTAGAATAGTGGTTAAGCCATCATATTCAACATTAACTGTTGCCGTAGCTGTATTTGCATTGTCAACATAATATGCACAATTTGTACATGGACCTGTTGCAGTTGCTCCTGCTGGAGCATTCCCATTATTTACATTATTGATGCTAACCGGAGTTGTTGTACCAGGAATTAAAGCAATGTTTTGTTGGCCGGCAAACCCCGGGCCACTAATGAAAAACGCGAACACATCATTAAAATTTGAGTTCACGTAATCATTGTACTCATCTGAAGCAAAAATATATCTAAACTCTACAGAATCTGAAGCCACTGCAAAATCAAATTCTAAAACAGATGCGTCTTGAGATGGGTATGGAGATACCAACGCAGCTAAGTCAACATCACCTCCCAAATTATTACTTGCACCTGCACCTGTTCCGCCATTTGGTCCTGGTGCTACAAAAACGCTACCACTGGTTAATAAAACTCCATCAGTAAAACCTAAACCGCAACCATTACAGTTAAACGATCCTTTTGCTTGGTTTGCACCGGTATAAGAAATGTTGCTTACTTGAACACCGGTACCCAACAATACATTTTGCACAAGTTGAGTAGGTGTTTGAGTTGTATTTACCGTTAGCTGAGATAGTGAATTAAAACTAAGTCCACAGAAAAAGAATACAAGGAGTAAAATCCTGATTTGCATATAAAGTTAAGGTCAATTTCAGTACTAAAAATAGGCAATTTAAAAGGCACTAAAAATCAAATTTTGACGAATGAATTGGACAATTTTGGTGCAAATATACACCTCGCTATATTTCTAATATATAGAAAATTGATTTTCAGATACTTATCATTAAATTATCGCTAAATTGTATTGAAATACCGGCTTATTGAAAATTTTAAAAATCTGATGAACAGGCCGAAAACAGGGACGAAAATTTTTGAATTATCGAATTAAATTGACGAGCCCATCAAATTGGTGTTTAACTCCTGAATGCGTTGTAACTTCTATAAAGTAAACATACGCTCCTTGAGGTGCTTGCTTACCGGTGTTCTCGTCTTGTCCATTCCAATATTCTCTAAAGGAATTATTTTCAAAAATCATGTCCCCGTAGCGATTAAATATTTTCATGCTATATGAAACCACATCGAGCTTATAATCTACGATAAAAAAGTAATCATTAATTCCATCAGCATTCGGACTAAAACTATTTGGAATATAAATCGGTGATATCGTTATCTCTGATGTATACTCATCTAAACAATTTATATCGTTTCTAGAAGTAAGTGTAATTTTGAATTTGCCTTCTTTTGCATAATAGTGAATTGGATTTACATCTGTAGATGTTCTCCCATCTCCAAAACTCCAATGGAAATTAGTTGCATTGATGGACTGATTATTAAATTCAATCTTGCCGTTTAATACATTTGCCCAATCACTTACAGTAGTAAAATTAGCAATGGGTTCTGGTACATAATCAACATTAATAATTTGTTCTGCAGAATCAATACATCCAAATGCTGATTCTATAATTAGCGAAATGGCATAAGCACCAGGTGTTTGGTACTCATGAACAGGATTCATTTGCATAGAAGTTGCACCATCTCCAAAATTCCATGAAATGGATGAACCATATGGATAGCTGGATGTATTCTCAAAAGGTATATTTAAATCCACACAATTTTGCTGCGGTAATTGACTAAATGAAACAACAGGAGTTTCTTCTGCAATAACCACGATTGGGTCTGATATTGCACTGCAGCCATCTTGATTGGTAACCGTAACTAAATAATTTCCACTAACATTTGTTTGTATAGTATTTACAGAAGTTCCATCTGACCATAAATATGCAGCACCACTATTTGCAGTTAATGTTACTTGTTTATCATCACAAAACTGAAGTGGTCCGTTTGCTGTAATAGTAGAAACAGGAACACTTAAATTAATGGTAAAAGGAGGTGATGTGCCAACACATCCGTTACCATCCGTTACCGTTACAGATGCTGTTAATGTTCCGCTTGTATTTATTGTTTGATTTGTGCTTCCATTCGACCATAGATAATCTACAAAGCCAGTTCCGGCATCCAACATTTCTGTTGAACCATCGCATACTATTGTAGCACCTGACACAACTGGTGTCGGTAAAGGATTTACAACTACAGTTGAATTGGCATTACTCACACAACCGTTTGAATCCAGAGCATTAACTGAGTAATTTCCCGAGGCACTTGCATTAATTGTGTTATTACTTGATCCTGTGGACCAATTGTAATTACTAAACCCTGCACTTGCAGTCAAACTTGTAACATCTCCTTGACATAAGATAGTATTACCGGTAATGCTCAATGGCATTGGTGTGTTAACTGTAACACTGAAGTTGTCTGTTCCGGTACAGCCATTTAATGCAGTAACCGTAACCGTATAAAGTCCAGCCGTTGTTGCATTCAGTAATTGACTTGCAGATCCATTAGACCATTGATATGAACTAAAACCAATACCTGCGTCTAACAAACTTGTATCACCAATACATATTGCTGCATTACCAATTATAGATGGACTTGGAGCCGGTATCTCCACCAAATTCCAAGTTGTAGTACCGGTACACCCATTTAAATCTGTGACTGTAACTGTATAAATACCGGAAGCACTTGTGTTTAAGTTTTGTGATGAAGAAGCATTTGACCACAAGTATCCATTATAACCCCCGCCCGCGTTCAAAGATGTGGTAGTACCCGCACATATCGTATCTAAACCTGTAATAAATGGTGTTGGTAATGGGTTTACCGTTACAAACGCATTCGCTGATGTTGAACAACCATTTATATCCGTTGCCGAAACAGAATACATCCCCATTGAATTAACGGTTATGCTTTGAGTATTAAATCCACCTCCCCATAAATAATTTGTAAAACCGGTTACTGCTGTTAATGTAGTATTATCGCCAACGCAAATAGTTAAGTTTCCAGTTATATTCAAAGGCATTGGAATATTCAATGTAACGCTGAACGTATCTGTGCTTATACAGCCTATAGTATCTGTAACGGTTGCAATATACTGTCCAGCAGTAGTCACTGAAATCGTTTGGCTTGTATTTCCGGTTGACCATAAATATGAATTAAACCCTGCACCTGCATCCAAAAAACTTGTATCTCCTAAACATATTGAAGGTTGTCCACTTATATTTACCAAAATACTAGATTGCAAATTAACCTGTGCACTACTTGAGTTAGTGCAACCGTTTATATCTGTAATGCTAACAGTATAGACTCCACTTGCTATTGCAAACGTAGTTTGAGTAGTTTCGCCATTCGACCATAAATAAGAAACAAAACCACTGCCTGCATCTAATGCCGTACCTGGACAAATATTATATATTCCTGAGAATGGGATAAAGGGAATTGCTGGGAAAATCGTTTTGCTAGCTCCCACAACACAACCGTTAGCCTCAGTAATGGTAACTGAATAAGTTCCTGGTCCATTTACTTGAGTGAATGGTCCATTAGTTCCATTAGACCAAAGATAGGTTGCTGTGGCGCTTCCGCTAAACAATGAAAGGTTAGCAATACTTCCCGGACACAACGTATCTGGCCCAACTATTGAATCTGCAATAATAATTCTTGGGCCAGGACTAGTATGCATTGCAGTTGCAGTGCAACCAAAGGCATCTGTTGCTATAACAGTCCAGCTACCTCCATTATATATTGGGAATGAACTGATGGTATCCGGAGGCCCGCCATTCCATGCATAAGTGCTAAATCCGGGAGTAGCTCCAACAATAGCCATGGGTGCTGGGCCTACTATATGACAACTAGTATCAAATCCACCCCCAACACCTACACTGGGAAGAGGCATTTCAACCACTGTAATACTTCCACTTACTCCTCCGCCAAAACAAGGAGAACCATAGGAAGAATAGCTGTAGGTGCCACCACCGGTAATGGTTATGGAATTAGAAGTTTGACCGTTTGACCACGTTCCACCATATACATAGCCTGGAACAGAAAGCACAGCAGTAGCTCCTGCACAAATGGTATCAGGTCCGGTTATGGTAACAGGATATGGTGGATAATAATAACATGGATCAATCCAAATACTAATTACATTAGGGCTACCTGTTCCGGTAACAGGACAATTAGCCGGACCTGTTACGGCAACAGTATAAAAACCTGCTCCGAGAGACACCGTTTGTGTTGATTGTCCGGTTGACCATAAGTAATTGCATCCACTCGGATAAGCAGTAAAATTTATTGTACTAGGAGGCGCAATTGTAAAGTAGTGACAAGGGCTTCCAGTAGGATACCCAGGACACGGTCCTCCAGTTGGTGATATACTTGCTACTTTTGGAGAGTCAATACAAACCACCATGGAATCAGTTAAAATGGTACCGATAAAGTCTGTTACAGTGGCTATGTACATACCTTGTAATGTTGTATAAATGGTATCAGTAGTTTCGCTTGTACTCCACACAACCCCATTGTTTAGTGGAACAAAAAGTTTTGCTGTATCACCGGGGCAAATATAAATTGTGTCGTTTCCAACCATCACACCACCTGTTGCTGTTATTTCTCCGGGTGTTGCAGTTCCACCTCCGCCACCGCCTCCTCCACCTCCGGAGCCTCCACCACCAGCACCAGAGTGAATCAATACAACATCTGCAGTAGTAACAATTGGTTGACCACCTCCTCCTCCGCCACCACTTATAGAACCACATGGATCTACATATGTCATAGATACGGAGTAAGAACAGGTATCAATACAAAGAACAGTTATTGATTGAGTAGTTGCACCATTACTCCATAAATATGAATGACCTGATGGATATGCAGTTACAGTATAAACAGAATCTGGCCAAATATTAAAGGTGTCTGAAGGGACTATATACACAGGAATAGGAACTACAGGACAAACCAGTATTGAATCAATGTGAGTAACACCGGAATTATCTACGGCATATAAAAAATACCATGTTCCGCCTGGAGGTGCTGAGTTTACAACAATACCTTGTGTAGTTGCTCCGGTACTCCATAAATAACCGGCTGCCGGGTTGGTAAACAAAACGACAGAATCATTAGGGCAAAGTTTTACGGTATCTGAACTCACAGAAATACCACCTGTATATTGTATCTCATGCGTACCACATGCAATTTGAAGTACATTAATAGTATCCCCACCACTGCAAGTACCATTAGACACTGTTACTGCATAGAAGCCTGCATTGTTAATGTTTATTGTTTGTGTAGTATCTCCTGTATTCCATAAATAAGATGTGTATCCCGTACCTGCATCCAACACTCCATTTTGTCCTGGACATAAAACACTATCACCGGTAATACTAAAATTTGGAGCTACTAAATAAGACAATGATGTTGCACCAGTCCAAATTCCACCGCAATATCCCGGAGCCCATACACTGTATGTACCGGCATTTGTTGCTGTAATTGAACCTGAATTCCCAAGCCAAGTCGTAACTCCATTCAAATCTGTATAGGACCAATCCGGATAGTACTGACCATTATATCCAACACCATAAGTCCACAATATTGCAGTATCTCCGGGACAAATGCTTGTAGGCCCATTTATACTTATATATCCATAAACTGGTGTGCATGGATTAACAATGATATTTGCATTTCCTGAGCCACCACCTCCGGTTCCATATGGGTTTAATACCGTATTGCAGCCGGTAGTATCTGTTACAGTTACCGTATAACTACCAGGTCCAACCCAAATAGATTGAGTCGTTGCTCCATTTGACCACAGGTAAGTATGGCAATCCGGTAATGCTTTAAATTCTGCAAGAGTAACCCCTGGAAATAAACTATAAACATTTCCAGACTGAGTTGCATTGCAAAATGGTACACAAACCTGCACAATGCTTGGAGCCTGGTTTGGAACTACACCAACCCAAATACTATCAACATGTGTTGTTCCACTTCCATCTGTAACAGTAACAACATATATACCTGTTGTAGTGACATAAATGCTGTCTGTTGTTTCTCCCGTACTCCAAATTACACCGTTATTTGGTGTCACATAGAGTTGAACAGAGTCACTCCCACAGAGTTTTACACTGTCGAGCCCCAATGCTATTCCACCATTGTATAATATATCATAAGGACCAAGAAAACCGCAAGGTGCACCCAACTGAACATTAATATTATCTACAGCATCGCATGTACCATTTGATACGGTTACTGAATAATTACCTGTAGCACTAATGGGAATTGTTTGTGTTGTTGCTCCATTGCCCCATAAATAAGATGTGTATCCGGCACCTGCATCAAGTACTCCTGACTGACCGGGACAGAGAACACTATCCCCAGTAACGGAAAAAATAGGCGATGCTATTTCAGTAACACAAATACTTCCACATACACCGCTCCAACAAGGAAAACTATAAACAGAGTATGAGAATGAATACATCCCTCCTTGAGTAATTGCTATTGATTGCCCATAATTGGGCAAAAAATTTCCATACCAAGAATAAGGAGCGCAAATTGGGTCATAAGACCAAGTGTTCCAGGTACCTGAACTTGATGCTGTTAATATTGCAGTATCACCCGTACAGATTGTTGCCGGGCCTGAAATTGGAAGTGAATAATATGGGTTACAACCTGGGTTACAAGCACCCACGCTAAAAGTTGTAGAATTTCCATTTCCACCAGGACCACAAGGAAGTGGTGCACAACTAATGGTATCACAATTTGTGGGATCGGTAACTGTAACGGTATAATTTCCTACTCCTAGTGTTACACTTTGCGTAGTTGCTCCAGTGCTCCATAAATAATTGTGCCAATCCGGATAGGCGGTAAATGTGGCAATAGAATACGAGTTATTCAGTATAAAAACGCCACCACTGCTATACAAACAGCCTGTACAAGTTACGCTTACCGGTTGAGTAACAACAACAGCAACTAATATTTGATCTACATGAGTAGTTCCGGCAGCATTGGTAACTGTAACAGTATATGTACCTGTTGTATTTACATAAATGCTATCTGTTGTTTCACCAGTACTCCAAATTACTCCATTATTTGCAGCTACATATAATTGTACAGAATCTCCATCACATACATATACGGTGTCTGGTCCGCTTGGTGTACCACCGTTGTAAAAAATACAAAATGGTCCTGCGGCCGCTATCGGAGATAGCAACTCAATGGCAGATGATTGGTTTTTACATTTTAATTCCTCGGTACTACCTGAGAAACTAAGCTGGGGAAATGCAAAAAAGATTAAGACGATAAAAATCTTTTTAAGCATATGATTAGGTCAATTAATACAAGCCAAAAATAAATAAAGGGGATATTATATAATAAATATATGCTATTTATTTGGTTAACACCAAATTAAAGAGGGTAAAATAACCCAAAACATGAGGTGAAAATCTGGTTCAAAATAGGGTTTTGCAGTTCTGAATACCAGCTCTTAAGTTTTATATTAAATTCTTTTTTGGTGTGGTAGTTACAAAATCTTTTAAGTAGAAGGGTTCAAAATAAGCCAAGTCTTCAAAATCTTTATGCTGATACTTTTTTGTTGCTGCACTAACCATTCCTTTTACAGAAGGATATACGTTTTCTATTACTTGAACATTATCTAATCTCTCCACCAGCCCTTTACACTTTAATGCACCATTACCAAATAGAATAACTTTCTTGTTTTGCGTCCAATCCAATATGCTCTCCTCAGTTAAAACCAATGCGGTTGTAGGCTTAACTTCATTTAAACTTTTATCAAATTGCGCAGTGTACACTTCCATTCTTCGGGCATCCAACATAGGCATATAAAATTCACTCTCAGTTGTTGCACTATAATTAGCTGCAAGTGAATAAAGCGTATTAACAGATATTAATGGAATGTTTAATGCAAAACACATTGCCTTCGCAGTTGCAGTACCTATTCGCAATCCGGTATAAGAACCCGGTCCCTTGCTCACAGCAACAGCATCTAAATCAGCAAAAGAATAATCTGTTTTTGTAATTAGACTTTCAATAAGTTTATTGATTAATCTTGAGTGGGCATTTTTTTCAATCACTTCTTCAAGGGCAACTATTTTGCCATCAACAGATATTCCAACTGAACAAACTTCATCAGCCGTTTCAATAAGTAATAGTGTTGCCATTATAAATTACTTGGGGAATTGAAATTTTTAAAAAGACTTTACTTTTTTTCTTTAAAAAGGTCTTCCTTATCTACTACCTTAATATCATCACCATCATTAAGCGTTTTTGATATGGCGCGGTATGGGCCACTAACTACTTCTTGTCCATCACTAAGGCCTTCTAAAATTTCTATATATGTGTTGTCTTGTATTCCGGTTTTTACAACTTGCATTTTTACTTCACCACCATCTACAACAAATACAATTTCTTTCATATTTTCTTCTTCATCCTTCTCTGAAATACTTTCACCCTCCTCCTTCTTCTTCATTCTATCTCTACTGCTTTTTATGGTAGTATCTCTAGTTGCCACAGCTTGTATTGGGGCAGTTAGCACATCATGCACTTTGTTAGTTGAAATTTCTACCGTTGCAGACATGCCCGGTCTAAATGGAGAGTTGTTTGATTCTTGTTTCTCAATTAACTCACTATATGATTCTCTTAGAATTCTAATTTTTACAGGGAAGTTTGTTACTTGTTCTGTAGACATACCCGAAACATTTGCAGAATTTGCAATTTCGGTAACAATACCTGTAAATTTTTCATCCAAGTACGCATCTACTTCTATTTCTGCTGTATCACCAACACTTACTCGTATAATATCACTTTCACCAACATCTGCATTTACTTCCATTTCAGAAAGGTTTGCTATTCGCATTATTTCTGTACCGGCCATTTGTGCAGTACCTACAACTCGCTCTCCCAGTTCTACATTTAATCTCGATATAGTTCCGTCTACAGGAGCATAAATTGATGTCTTATTTAAATTTTTTCTAGCCTCTTTTAAGGTTGCCATTGAGCTTTGCACATTAAACTCTGCTGCTCTCACGCTTTGTTTACCTGCATCCATTTCTGCTTTTGAAACTAAATAAGCAGTTTCTATTTCTTCAAACTCTGCTTTAGAAATGGTTCCGTCTTTAAATAGCTTTTCATTTCTTTTAAATTGCAATTCTGTTTTTAAAAACTGTGCTTCACTTTGTGTAGCTCTTGATTTTGAGTTTTCTAAATTGGCTTTTTGTGTATTCAATGAAGCAGCTACTCTGTCAACAGATGATAAATAAATATCAGGATCTATTTTTATCAATAGCATTCCTTTTTTTACAACCTGACCTTCTTTAACATGTAGCTCAACAATTTCACCGGACACATCTGCACTAATTTTTACTTCTACTTCAGGTTGCACATTTCCATTGGCCGAAACTATTTCAGTAATGGTTTTCTTGCTTACCTCTTCTATACTCACTTCTGTAGCATCATCCGCTCCAATCCAGCCAAAATATTTAGCCATAAATAAAAGCGCAACAAGTACAACTAAACCAATTAGTGCATACTTAAGAATTTGTTTTTCCCCTTTGGCCATACAGTACTTATATTAAAATGTTAATGGATTACCATTATAGAATTCTAAGATTTTAATTCTAAAAATTAGATCATATTTAGCCTGCAATAAGTCAGACTCTGCAATAGCTAAATTATTTGTTGCCGTTAAGTATTCTAATGAAGTTAACAAACCAACATTAAATTTCTTTTCGGTATATGTATAAGACTCTCTTAATGCACTCACACTTTTTTCAGATGCCTGATATTTTTTTAGCGCAGCAACGGCATCACTATGTGCTTGCTGTATACTCTTATATAATGAGTTTTTAATCAGTTCATGACCGTACTCAGCATTTTGCATTCCTAATTTTGCTTTAGTGATATTTGAACTGGTGAACCAGCCGTTAAAAACCGGAATGCTTAATGAGAAACCAACACTATGGTTTAAATTATTATCAAACTGATCAGACACAGAAATATCTTCTCCAGTTACCGTATTCTTTGCTGTATTTATATAATCCGTTCCACTAAATCCACCTAACGATAATGAAGGGTATCTTCCCGCTTTGGCAATCATCCAACCTTTTTCAGCACTTTGTAAATAATATTCAGAACTCTTTATTTCGGGTTGATTATTTAGTGCCGCAGCATAAATTTGTTCCGGTGTTAAACTCAAAATCTCTTGATTAGGTAGATTAACATTAGGTGGAATAACCTCAAACCCATCCACAGATTTAATCTCCAACAACTGAACTAATGTTAATAGTGAGCTTTTAAGTGCATTATCCGCATTAATAAAGTTCAATTCTTCATTTGCAACTTGTGATTCTACATCCAATAAACTGCCTTTAGCCAAGCTACCTGCTTCAACTAACTTTGCTGTTTTATCTTTCTGTTTTGTTAGTGACTCAACTCTCTTATTCGCGTTCTCTGCAAGCTCACTACCGTATAAGACTTGCAAATAAGAAGCAATTACATTCAGCGTAACATCATCAGCTGCTTTTTGCAAATCTGATTTGCTTGCCAACACATTCAGCTTACTTTGTTCTAACGTTCTTCGCAATTGAAATCCATTAAACAAAGTTACGTTAGTAGAGGCATTAATTCTGCTTAGTTGCGTTTGCTGGTTGGTAAATGTGTATGTGGTAAAATCCAATGAACGTCCAAATCTAAAATCGTAATTTGATGACAGGTTTAAACTTGGCAGCATGCTCCCAAAACTTGTCTTATTATCTTGCTCTGCAATTTCTAAATTGATTTGTGATTGCTTGATTTGAATGTTGTTCTCCAAAGCATAATCAACACATTCTTTTAATGTCCACTGTTTTTGTGCTTGCATAGCAAAAGAGCAAAACACAAAGAAAATTAAGGCTAAAAGGTATTTCATTAAGTTAAAGTTTAGTTCTTGCTCAAATTAGGAAAAATGAATATTCTGAAAGATAATTAAAAGTTAAAAACTGCTTAGTGATTGTAGCCTAAATTTGGGCTTAGCCACTTTTCTATCTTGCTTATTTCGTATTCTTTACGTTTAGCATAGCTCTCTACCTGGTCTTTATTGATTTTACCTAAGCCAAAATAATGTGCCTTTTTACTAGCAAAATAAAAGCCACTAACAGCTGCAGTTGGAAACATAGCCATGCTTTCGGTTAATTCAATACCGGTATGTTTTTCGGCTTGCAGCAAATCAAATAATGTTCTTTTTTCAGTGTGGTCAGGGCAAGCAGGGTAACCGGGCGCAGGTCTTATTCCAACATACTTTTCATTGATTAAATCTTCATTTAACAAATCTTCTTCCGTTGCATAAGCCCATAATTCAGTTCTTACAATATGGTGCATTTTTTCAGCGAAGGCTTCGGCTAATCTGTCGGCTAATGCTTTTAATAATATGCTATTATAATCATCGTGGTCTGCTTCAAACTCCTTAACTTTTTTGTCAATACCTATTCCGGTAGTAACTGCAAATCCTCCAAGGTAATCAACAGTACCATTCGTATTTGGTGCAACAAAATCTGCTAAAGCAATATTTGGTTTACCTGGTGGTTTTTTGGTTTGCTGTCTCAGTGTATGAAATTTTGAAATGATTTCTTTTCTATTGTTATCCGCATACACCTCTATATCATCATCCCCTACACTGTTTGCAGGATGTATAAATACAACTCCTTTAGCCTGCAACCATTTTTCATCAACAATTTGTTTCAACATTTTTTGTGCATCATCAAATAATTTCTTTGCCTCCACCGCTTTTTCTTTATCGTCTAATATTTTAGGATAAGATCCTTTTAGCTCCCAAGCATGAAAAAACGGTGTCCAGTCAATGAACTCTATCAACTCAGCAATATTAAAATCATCAAAAGATTTTGTTCCGGTAAACTTTGGAGCTACCGGCTGATGCTCACTCCAATCTATTTTAAATTTATTCTTTCTGGCTTCTTCTATGCTTACAAAATTCTTGGCAGATGTTTTATTTGCATTGAGCTCTCTTAATTTTTCATACTCTTTATTTACACCGCTAACAAAATCAGGAGTCAGCTCCTTTGATAACAAATTGCTCACCACACCAACGCTTCTTGAAGCATCATTTACATGAACAACAGGTAAATCATAATTCGGGTCAATCTTTACTGCAGTGTGCACCTTAGAGGTAGTTGCGCCTCCAATTAATAATGGAATTTGAAATCCTTCTCTTTTTAATTCTTTGGCTACATGCACCATCTCATCTAAAGAAGGTGTAATCAAACCACTTAAACCGATAATATCTACATCATGTTCTTTTGCCGCTTCCAAAATTTTCTCACTTGGAACCATTACACCCAAATCAATAATTTCATAATTATTGCAACCCAAAACTACGCCAACTATATTCTTTCCAATATCATGTACATCTCCTTTTACCGTTGCCATTAAAATTTTTCCTGCCTTGCTAGGTGTACCATCACCATCTGTTTCTTCTTCTATGAAAGGAAGCAAGTAAGCCACTGCCTTTTTCATTACCCTGGCACTTTTTACTACTTGCGGTAAAAACATTTTGCCGGATCCAAATAAATCACCTACCACATTCATGCCATCCATTAAAGGACCTTCAATAATGTGTAATCCTTTATCAAGTTTTTGTCTTGCTTCTTCAACATCTTCTGTTATGTAAGCATCAATTCCTTTAACTAGTGCATGCTCTAATCTCTTCTCAACCGTGTCCTTGCGCCACTCTTCATCTTTCTCAACTTTCTTTCCTTTTTGCTTAACCGACTCTGCAAAATTTACCAACTCTTCTGTTGCATTATCATTTCTGTTCAATAATACATCCTCCACCTTATTCAATAAGTCTTCCGGTATATCATCATACACTTCTAGCATACCCGGATTCACAATACCCATATCCATACCCGCTTGTATGGCGTGGTATAAAAATGAACTGTGCATTGCTTCCCTAACTGTATTGTTTCCTCTAAACGAAAACGAAACGTTACTCACTCCTCCACTAACTTTGGCATGAGGTAAGTTTTCCTTAATCCATTTTGTTGCTTTTATATAATCAACTGCAAAATTATTGTGCTGTTCAATACCAGTCGCAACAGTTAAAATGTTTGGATCGAAAATGATATCCTGTGCTGGGAATTTTACTTTGTTAACCAATATATCATACGATCGTTTGCAAATTTCAATTCTGCGATCATAAGTATCGGCCTGTCCATCTTCATCAAATGCCATTACAATTACTGCGGCTCCGTAGCGTTTCACAAGCATTGCCTGGCGAACAAATTCTTCTTCACCACCTTTTAAACTAATTGAGTTTACAATGCCCTTTCCTTGCACGCACTTTAATCCAGCTTCAATGACAGTCCACTTAGATGAATCAATCATAATTGGAAGCTTAGCAATATCTGGTTCGCTGGCAATTAAATTCAGAAAATTATTCATTGCCTTTTCAGAATCTAACATTCCCTCATCCATATTTACATCAATAACCTGTGCTCCTCCTTCTACCTGATCATTAGCAACCGATAATGCCTCTTCATAATTATCTGATAATATTAAACGTGCAAATTTTTTCGAACCTGTAATATTGGTTCGCTCACCTACATTAACAAAATTTAAGTCAGGCCTAAAATTCAGCGATTCTAAACCGCTTAATCGCATTTGTGGTTCAATTGATGGTAGTGTTCTTGGCTTTACATCTTCAACTGCCTTTGCCATAGCTGCAATGTGTGCAGGGTTAGTT